>NZ_JBIUYA010000043.1:0-37240 GCF_044744285.1 Pseudomonas sp. NPDC087336
GGAGCGGCCGATGATAACGTTTTGGAAGTGGGCTTTGAAGAACACGGAGATGTGCAGGACGAAGTCAGCTGCCGGGACGGCCAGCTGTTCGGCGGTGACTCCGCCGATGGGGCAGGTGACCATGAAGCCCAGGGTCCACAGCACCTGGCTGGTGAAGCGCAGACGGCCCTGGTAGATGGTGAACAGCCAGTTAAATAGCTTCACACCCGTCGGGATGGAAATCAGCATCGTCGCCAGACCGAAGAAGGCGTTGACGCTGGCACCCGAACCCATGGTGAAGAAGTGGTGCAGCCAAACCATGAAGCCCAGTACCGAGATCGCGCCCGAAGCGTAGATCATCGACTTGTGGCCAAACAGTTTCTTGCCGGTGAACGCCGAGATGACTTCCGAGAACACGCCGAACGCCGGCAGGATCAGGATGTAAACCTCAGGGTGACCCCAGGCCCAGAACAGGTTGACGTACATCATTGGATTGCCACCAAGTTCATTGGTGAAAATGTGGAAATCCATGTAACGGTCAAGCGTCAGCAGTGCCAGGGTAGCGGTCAGGATCGGGAACGAAGCCACGATCAGGACGTTGGCCCAGGTGCAGGTCCAGGTGAAGATCGGCATGTCCATCAGCTTCATGCCAGGGGTACGCATTTTCAGCACGGTGGCCAGGAAGTTGACCCCCGTCAGCGTCGTACCCAGGCCGGATAGCTGTAGCGCCCAGATGTAGTAATCCATCCCCACGCCCGGGCTGTATTGCAGGCCCGACAGCGGCGGATAGGCAACCCAACCGGTCTTGGCGAATTCGCCGACGCCCAGGGACAGGTTGATCAGCACCACGCCGGAAACCAGCAGCCAGAAGCTCAGGGAGTTCAGGAACGGGAAGGCAACGTCACGCGCGCCGATCTGCAGCGGCACTGCAAGGTTCATCAGGCCGGTGAAGAATGGCATCGCCATGAAGATGATCATAATCACACCGTGGGCGGTGAAGATCTGGTCATAGTGTTCAGGTGGCAGGTAGCCAGGCGAACCCTCGGTGGCCATGGCCAGCTGGGTACGCATCATGATGGCGTCGGCAAAGCCGCGCAGCAGCATGACCATGGCGACGATGATGTACATCACGCCGATTTTCTTGTGGTCGACCGACGTCAGCCACTCGGTCCACAAGTAAGTCCACTTCTTGAAGTAGGTGATTGCAGCGAACAGTGCCACGCCACCGAGCGCGATCATGGCGATGGTCACCATTACGATCGGTTCGTGGAACGGGACCGCTTCCCAACTTAATTTACCAAACATCGTTTACTCCTCTGCCCCGGCAGCTGAATGCGAGTTCATGTCCGTAGCGGCCACTTCTTTCTCTTTCTTCTCGTGCTTGACCTTCGGGCCTGGTTTCATGCCTTCGTACTTGTCGACGATGATCTGGAACAGGTTCGGCGTCACCGAGGAGTAGAGCTCGACTGGGTTGTTCTGGCTCTGCTTGGAAAGGGCTGCGTATTCAGCTTGTTCAAGCTGTTTAGGTGCCTTTTTGACTTCACTTACCCAGGCGTCGAAATCTTCCTGGGAAGTTGCGATCGCTTTGAATTTCATACCGGTGAAACCGGCACCGCTGTAGTTGGCGGAGATGCCGTCCATTTCAGCGTTGCGGTCGGCGATCAGGTGCATTCTGGTCTGCATGCCCGCCATCGCGTAGATCTGGCCACCCAGGCCCGGGATGAAGAACGAGTTCATCACGGCGTCGGAGGTGATCTTGAAGTTGATTGGCGTGTGCGCCGGGAACACGATCTTGTTGACCGTGGCAATGCCTTGTTCCGGGTAGATGAACAGCCACTTCCAGTCCAGCGCGACCACTTCGATGGTCACAGGCTTCACGTCGGATTCGATCGGACGGTACGGGTCCAGCTCGTGGGTCGACTTGTAGGTGATGTAACCCAGGGCAATGATGATCAACACCGGAACAGTCCACACCGCGATCTCGATCTTGGTGGAGTGGTTCCATTTAGGCGTGTAGGTCGCCTTGGTGTTGGATGCGCGGTATTTCCAGGCAAACAGGAAGGTCATCACGATGACCGGGATCACGACCAACAGCATCAGCAGCGTTGCGGTGATGATCAGGTTTCGCTGTTCCAGGCCGACCTGGCCCGTGGGATTGAGCAAGGTCATGTTGCAGCCTCCCAGCAACAACGTGCCGAGCAGCGGCAATAAGCCTAGTAGTCTGGGGTACCTGTTTTTACTCATCTCACGACCTCTAAAGCAGCTTGCGCAATGCAGTTGGGTTTTGATCGCCAACACTTCACCCTGCCAAGGGTTGGCATTTTTCTTGGATTGAATAAGGGCTTGCCCGTCGAGCGTCAGAGGCGTTTCGACAAATCCTGGGCCAGCGGTGAGTTCTTATTCGAATTCGTGGTCAAAGGCCTTGTTACAGCCCAATTCCATTTGGTGCGGATAGTTGGAGGCACCGACACCTGGGCGTCACATCAGGCCAAAAGGCCTCTCGACACCCTCGTGCCACTCATGCACCAGAGCCAGGGTGAGCAGTGCCGGGAATTCAGTGCGGGCGATTGTAGATATGTAGCGTTTCATAAACCATGTCTTATCCCGAAATAATTTTTATCCCAGCCCGCAACAATCCTGACTCAAATCTGTAAAAGTGGCGCATCTTATCGAAATTGATTCTCAACAAAAACACCAAAAATAGTAGGGCTACCACCCGCGATACAGACAGTATCGAAGGCGCGGCAACCACCCTCGACTCCGCCCTAGCCCCGATATGACAAGGCCTCTGGCAATTCGCCAGAGCCTGTTAAAACTGCCTGCTCCGCTGTGACCCAGAGAAAATCCGGCGACGCTCATATGCACCAATTTCATTGCAGGACACCGCACCAATCCGACACACGAAAGGGCGCTGCGACACTCGCGATGTGACAACATGTCGCAGACTTGTCGCACCCCTGATTGCCGCGCATCACGGTCTTTTTCCCTGGCCCCTGAAATGCAAAAACGCCCCGGCCCCCTCATTGAGGACCGGGGCGTTTTGCGTCTGTCGCAATAATGCCGCCGATGATTTCAGTGCAGCGCCTTGCGATTGCGCACCGTCAGCAACGGCACCAGCACCACCACCAGCACGAAGGCCAGCAGCGCCCATTGCGCCAGGGACAACCCCAGGATCGGCGGGTACGGCGTGGAGCAGAAACCGTCCACCTGGAAGCCCAGCGGGAAGATCTTCGCCAGCGGCAAGCCGTCGACGATCGGTTGCAGCACATCGATGCCGCAACTGACGGCCGGATAGAACTGCGTGTAGACGTGATGCCCGGCCACCCCGACGCCCGCCAGGGCGCAAATGACCACCAGGGTCTCCAGCACCGTGATGCTGCGCCGGGTGCGCATCGCCGCGCCGATGAACGCGAAGAGCGCGATCAACAGCAGCGCATAACGCTGCAGGATGCACAACGGGCACGGGGCCTCGCCCAACACTACCTGCATGTACAACGCACCGCCGATCAGCGCCAGACAGATGATGCCCAACAGCACCAGGTAGCGCCGTTCACGGCCCAGACGCATCGTTTCCTCGCTCATCGTGTTTCCCTTTTGACTATCGATTGCCCGCCAGTTTACACGCTGGCCTTGACCTTTGAGAGCCTGGCGCGTGCAAGCGGGTATCGTGGGAATAGACGACAGGTCGGTTAAGACGGGATTAACCGTAACGACCCTGGCCCCGCGAACTCGGCCTGTAGCAGCTTCACAAACGCCTCACGCGCCGGGTGCCGCCCTGCGCTCTCGTGCCAGTAAAAAAGGTTGTCGACGCTTGTCAGTTCCGGGAATTCATATCCCTGGCAACCGGCGCTGAGACAATACTGCTCATAGATTCCACGGGGCACCAGCGAGACGCCGGCACCGGCACTGACGCAGCCAACGATGGTGCCATAGCTGGCGATGCTGACAATCGGCTGTACCTGGTCATGGCGCAACAGCCACTGTTCCAGCGCGAAACGGTACGGGCATCCCGGCGGCCACATGAAAATCGCCTTGCCCTGCAGATCAGCCGCCTGACGCAAAGGCCCATGGGAGGCGGACGCGATGAGAATCAAATCTTCGCGGTACATCACTTCCCGCTGCAGTCCCGGGCGTTCAACGTTTACCGCCACGAACGCCCCATCCAGCCGCCGATGCTGGGTGTCGTCGAGTAATTGAGCCCAGGTGCCAGTGCTCAACTCCAGCATCACCTTTGGGTAAAGCTCGTGGTACTTGGCCAATAACCGAGGCAATCGCCCAGTGGCAGTGGACTCGATGGCACCAATACGTAGAGGTCCGCTCGGCGCACAGCCGGGTGCCAACGCCCTGCGCGCTTCCTCGGCCAGGCCGAGGATTTTCGTCGTGTACTCAAGAAACACCTCCCCGGCGGGCGTGATCCGTAATCCTCGGCCATCGCGAGAAAACAGCGCAGTACCGAGTTCACGCTCCAGGGACTTGAGGCGGGCGGTGATATTGGACGGTACGCAATGCAGCACCTCAGCCGCACGCGCGATGCTGCCGAGATGGTGAACGGTGTTGAACATGCGCAGTTGGGACAGTTCCATAGCTCACCCAAAGTGAATACTTGAGTCAGTTTAAGTCACTTGTAGTGAATCCGGATGATTTTGATAATTCGACTGCGCGCACTTCGCTTACGTCATCACACTTTGTATAAACAGGACGTTTTATGGATTTGATTCAGCGCATGAACCTGAGCCTCGTCACAAGGCCCGGCGTGAAAGTCGCCCTGGCGACGTTTTTCGTGATCCTTTGCTGGGCCTATTCGCCCACTGGAATCCACATCGGGTTAGTGGCTTACGAGCCCGGTCATTTGGCGCTGATCCGCTTTCTCATCGCCTCGACGTTCATGGCCGGGGTGGCATGGGTGGCGGGTATTTCCCTGCCGCGCCTGAAAGACCTGCCGCTGTTGGCTGTGCTGGGATTCTTTGCTGTCAGCCTGCACCACATAGCGATCAACTATGGTCAACGAGGCGTCAGTGCCGGTGCGGCCAGTGTACTGGCACAATCCACCCCGCTATTCAGCACGTTGCTGGCGCATTTCGTGTTCAAGCAGCGTGTCAACCGCTGGCAGTGGTTCTGCGTACTGGGTGGTTTGCTCGGTGCCGCTGTCGTGGTCACCAGTGATCGTGGTTTTGGTGAGCTGGATGCGCACGGGTTGCTGATCCTGCTGGCGGCGTTGTCCTGGAGTCTCTATTTCGCCCTGCAAAAAAGCCATTCCCATCGCTACAACGGACTGACGATGGTGTGCTACACCATTTGGTCTGGCACCGCGCTGTTGCTTGTCTACGCACCGGGCTTGTGGAGCGAAGTGCAGAACGCCTCGACTTCGGTCAATCTGGCGGTGCTCATCCTGGGTATATTTCCCAGCGCCCTTGCATACCTCGCCTGGGCCTACGTGCTGGCGCACAGCAATGTGAGCCGCGCGTCCATTTCGCTTTACCTGATACCGCCTACCGCCATGTTGATGGCCTCGGTGGTTCTGGCTGAACGCCCTTCGATCATGGTCATTATCGGGATGGTCATCGTGCTGGCGAGTGTACTCGCCCTCAATTTGCAGCCATCGAGAGTATCGGTGCCTGCCAACAACGTATGAATAGAGGGGCTTTCGCGAGAAAGCCCCGTAAGCGATAAATCAGTCGCCGTAGATATCAGACTTGAAGTACTGCTGCGAAATCTTCTGGTACTCGCCACTGGCGCGAATCCCGTCGATTGCGTTGTTCAGCTCCGATACCAGCTCGGTATTGCCCTTGCGTACCGCAATCCCGGCGCCCTCGCCCACGTATTTCGGGTCTTTGAGCTCCGGGCCGGCGAATGCGTAGCCCTTGCCGCGCGGCATCGACAGGAAGTCGTTGAGCGGAATGGTGTCGGCAAAAATGGCATCCAGGCGGCCGGCCGCCAGGTCCATGTAGATTTCTTCGTTGTTGCTGTAGCGCTTGACGTTGATGCCCTTGGGTTCGAAGACCTCGGTCGCGTAACGGTCGGTGGTGGTCGCCCGTTGCACACCAACGGTCTTGCCCTTGAGACTGGCGTATTGATCATCCACGACCGCGCCTTCCTTCATGACCAGGCGCGATGAGGTGAAGTAATACTTGTGGGTGAAATCCACCGACTTCTTGCGGTCTTCGTTGATGGTCATCGACGACAGTGCCATGTCGATTTTCTTCACTTTCAAGGAAGGAATCAGGCCGTCGAACTCACCCTCGACCCACACACACTTGACCTTCATCTGCGCGCACAGGGCATTGCCGATGTCGTAGTCAAAACCCGCGATCTCGCCCTTGTCGGTCTTGGAGGCGAACGGCGGGTAGGCCGCTTCGATGCCGATGCGCAGGGTTTTTTCGGCGGCAAACAGGCTGCTGCACGCCACCAGGCTCAGGGCCAGACCAGTGATGAGGGGGAATTTCTTCATGTTCGTTCTCTCGCGGGTTGTTGTTGGTTTGGCAAGATGGAAGAAGAGCAGAAACGGTAGGAGCCTTTTTTGTACTTGTAAATCCATACTGGACTTTTATGTATTAGGCGTCAATTGGGTAAATGCGGGGCGTGCTGGCCGATGGTCGGGTGGCGTGTGAGGAGTTTGTGGGTGAAGCGAATGGCCTCTTCGCGGGCAAGCCTCGCTCCTACAGGAGCCGGCTTGCCGGCGAAGGCGTCTTTGAACACTGCGCAGGTCTTTTGGACCCCTTCGCTGGCCAGCCAGCTCCTACAGCCAGCGATCCGCCGCCGCATGATCGCTGTCACGCCCTTCGACCCAACGCGGGCCATCGCTGGTGTTTTCCTTCTTCCAGAACGGGGCGCGGGTTTTCAGGTAGTCCATGACAAAGGCGCAGGCGTCGAATGCCGCCTGGCGGTGGGCGCTGGCGGCGCCGACGAAGACGATGGGTTCGCCGGGCTCCAGGGAACCGATGCGATGCAGCACCTCCAGCTTGAGCAAGGGCCAGCGCTGCTCGGCCTCGATGGCGATCTTGCCGAGGGCTTTTTCGGTCATGCCCGGATAATGCTCGAGGAACATCCCGGCGACATCCAGGCCGTCATTGAAGTCGCGCACATAGCCGACAAAACTCACCACCGCCCCGACGCCGACATTGGCGTCGTGCATGGCGTTGACTTCGGCACCGGGATCGAACGCGGTCGATTGCACGCGAATGGCCATGTCTCAGCCCCCGGTCACGGTGGGGAAAAACGCCACTTCATCGCCATCGCTGACCGGTTCGTCGAGCTGGCACAGGTCTTCGTTGCGCGCGCACATCAGGTTCTGCTCGCGCAGCACGTCAGCACCCTCACGTTGTGCCAGTAACGCCCGCACGTCGTCGACAGTGGCGAACTGGCCTTCGACCTTCACCGAATCCACGCCCAGCGCTTCACGGTAACGGGCAAAAAACTTCACGGTGACGTTCATGATGGATCCGCCTGAAAATGACCGCTCTTGCCGCCGACCTTCTCCAGCAGGCGCACGCTTTCGATGGTCATGCCGCGATCCACGGCCTTGCACATGTCATAGATGGTCAAGGCGGCGACACTGGCAGCCGTCAGGGCTTCCATCTCGACCCCGGTCTGACCGGACAACTTGCAGCGCGCCACGATGCGCACGCTGTCGTCGCCTTCGGCACTGAGCTCGACCTTGACGCCGGTCAGCACCAACGGATGGCACAGGGGAATCAGATCGCTGGTTTTTTTCGCTGCCTGAATGCCGGCAATGCGCGCCACGGCGAACACATCGCCCTTGGGGTGACCGCCGCTGACGATCATCTGCAGGGTTTCGGGCAGCATGCGCACCAGCGCTTGGGCCGTCGCTTCACGGAACGTCACGGCTTTTTCGGTGACGTCGACCATATTGGCGCGACCTTGGGAATCGAGATGAGTCAGCACGGGGTTACTCCTGATCAGGAGTTCCGATTGTAAACCTGTGGGTCAGATTTCCGCACGCCAGATTATCGGATGGACGCATTCCTGTAGAAGCTGGCTTGCCAGCGATGATGGCCTTGAATTCAACGCAAGCATCAAGGCCCCTTCGCTGGCAAGCCAGCTCCTACAAGGTTTTTGTCGGGCATAAAAAACCGGGCGGGTTTGGGGCCGCCCGGTTTTGGGTGAAGGTTACAGATGCGATTCGGCGTATTCGGCCAGAATCGAACGAGGCACCCCTTGCAGGGTGATGTGCACGCCGTTAGGGAAGTCCTTGAAGCGTTCAGTCAGGTACGTCAGCCCGGAACTGGTCGCGGACAGGTAAGGGGTGTCAATCTGTGCCAGGTTGCCCAGGCACACCACTTTGGAACCGGCACCGGCACGGGTGATGATGGTTTTCATCTGGTGCGGTGTGAGGTTCTGGCATTCGTCGATCAGGATCAGGCTCTGCTGGAAGCTGCGCCCACGGATGTAGTTGAGGGATTTGAACTGCAACGGCACTTTGCTGAGGATGTAGTCGACGCTGCCATGGGTGCTTTCGTCATCCATGTGCAGGGCTTCGAGGTTGTCGGTGATGGCGCCCAGCCAAGGCTCCATTTTTTCCGCTTCGGTGCCGGGCAGGAAGCCGATCTCCTGGTCCAGGCCTTGCACGCTGCGGGTGGCGATGATGCGGCGGTAGCGCTTGCTGACCATGGTCTGCTCGATGGCCGCGGCCAGCGCGAGGATGGTTTTACCGGAACCGGCGGCACCGGACAGGTTGACCAGGTGGATGTCCGGATCGAGCAAGGCATACAGCGCCAGGCTCTGATAGATGTCACGCGGCTTCAGGCCCCAGGCTTCCTGGTGCAGCAGCGGTTCCTGGTGCAGGTCCAAAATCAGCAGCTTGTCTTCCTCGATCTCCTTGATCCAGCCGACGAACCCCTGCTCATCGATGATAAATTCGTTGATGTGCACGGCGGGTAGATTGTCGATCAACTGGACCTGGTGCCAGGTGCGACCGTGGTCCTGACGGGTCTCGACCTTGCTCACCCGGTCCCAGAAGGAACCGGTCATGTTGTGATAGCCATTAGGCAGCAGCGATACGTCATCGACCAACTGGTCGGTGCTGTAGTCCTCGGCCGCGATCCCGCAGGCGCGGGCCTTGAGGCGCATGTTGATGTCTTTGGTGACCAGCACCACGGGCTTCTTCGGCTCACGCGCGTGCAGGTCGATCAGCTGGTTGATGATTCTGTTGTCGTTCAGATGCTCAGGCAGAACGATGTGGGGTTCGGCCTGCTTGCTCATCAGAATTGACAGCAATCCCTTGGGTCCGCTCTTGCCCCGCTGGATCGGCACGCCCTGCTCGACGTCCTCGGGTGAGGCATCGCCCAAGGTCTTGTCGATCAGCCGGATGGCCTGACGGCATTCGGCGGCTACGCTGTGATGCCCGCTCTTGAGCTTGTCGAGTTCCTCAAGCACGGTCATCGGGATCGCGACGTGGTGTTCTTCGAAGTTGAGCAGCGCATTTGGATCGTGAATCAATACGTTGGTATCGAGTACATAAAGGATTGGCTGGTTGGAAGAAGAGCTACGTCCGTGATCATCCATACTCGGTCACCTTTGTCAGAGCCAGTGGACGCAATACCTTGGCGGTGCTGCGCCTCGAAGTGACTACCGAATACACCTGCGGGGACTCAAGTGTTCTGCCTACATGCGGGGTCTTGGGAGACGCCACCTGTGTTGCAGGTTTCGGCGGTCTGTCTTCGTAATACTCCAAAACCCATGACAGAAAAAAGCACTTTGACGCTTTTTTGAAGTTTATTTTGCAGAGTGACGAAAAGGGCTTGGCGGACTGCCATCACCCGTTTACAGTCGGAGATCAACCTGCAGCAAAATCCCCCCTAAAATCGCCGTTTATCCAATGTTTGCTGGCTTTGGCCGTTTTCAGCGAAACCCTTCCTGACAGTCCTCCCAACCGATCCCGCTTTGCGCCGTTTGCGTGATCAGCCACGGCAACGCCGTTTTCACCCCGTCCTGTTTCACGTTGTAATTGATCACTCCGTGACGCCACAGCAGCATCAGGGTCAACACCCGTTGCGCACTCTGGCTGCCCTTGAGCTTGCCAGCACCGTCCTGGGCATCGATGTCCCACAGGGCGACTTGCAGGCCTTGGGCCTTGAAGAAGGCGGCGTCGGCGCGGCGCTGGCCATCGGGCGGGCGAAACAGTGGCACGAAGTTCTCAGGCAATTTGTTCCTGGCCAGCTCGACGCTGCGGCGTACCGAGTCCTGCCAGTGCTGCCAATGGCTGTGGGAGCGAAACTCCCAGCCTTGTACACCGATGCACTGGGTTGACCAGGTTTCTTGCACGCTGGCCACCGAGCGCTCGCCCAGACGGGCCTGGAGATCCTTGCCGAGAACGAAGAACGTGCCGCTGAGGTTGGCCTTGCGCAGGTACTCGGCAATCCAGTCGGTATTGTCCGGCACGGCATTGGCGGCGCTGTCGAACGTCAAGAGAAACAGCCGGTCATGCATCGCGTCGCCATTGCGCTCATAGTCACCGAAATGATCGACTTCACTGCTGGTTTGCGGAAACAGCGCCGCCTTGCGCAGTTGCTCATCCAGGTATTGGCTGTGGAACAGGCGACTCGGCTCGGCCCACCTTATGTAGTAGCTGTCCTCGCCGAGCTGAAACTTGCCGGCCTGCTCGCGCAGGGTGGCCATGTCCTCGACCAGGAAACAGAAGGAGGCATCCTGATCGCAACTTTGCTGGGCGAAATCGTAGTTGGCCAACAGGCGTTGCCATAGGCGCTGGCGAACACGATTGACCGACTCCAGGTTGATCGTGCGCAGGCCCAGGCGTTGCGCCAGTGCCGCCTCGTCCAGGGACTCACTGGCCAGCAGCACCCGGGCGAACATGAGGATTTCGGCTCGCGACGCGACGTCGAACAGGGTCGGGTTGTCGAGTTTTTCCGGCCAGGTGCTGCGATCCAGCGTCGCCACTTCACCCGGCGCCGCCATGACGCCGAGGCTCAGGAGCCAGGCTGTGAGCAGAAAAACGATACGCAATGGGATGTCTCCATAACAAAACCCGCGCGGCACTATAGCTGATCCGACCTGCCCCCTGATGATCGTTCCCACGCTCTGCGTGGGAACGATCACCGTCCGGCACCTATTACACCCATAGCTGGAGTCAACGATGACAACCCCCTAGAATCGCCGTCACGATTAAAGGAGACGACTTGATGCTGATGGTGATTTCCCCCGCCAAGACCCTCGACTACGAAACACCGCCGGCGACCCAGCGCTTTACCCAGCCGCAGTACCTTGACCATTCGCAGGAGCTGATCCAGCAGTTGCGCGAGCTGACGCCGGCGCAGATCAGCGAGTTGATGCACGTTTCCGACAAGATCGGCGGGCTCAACGCCGCCCGCTTCGGCAGCTGGACACCCGCCTTTACCCCAGCCAACGCCAAGCAGGCCTTGCTGGCGTTCAAGGGCGACGTCTACACCGGGCTCAATGCACAAACCTTCAGCGAAGCCGACTTCGACTACGCCCAGCAACATTTACGCATGCTTTCCGGCCTCTATGGCCTGCTGCGCCCCCTGGACCTGATGCAACCGTACCGCCTGGAAATGGGCACCAAGCTGGCCAATGCCCGGGGCAAGGACCTGTATGCCTTCTGGGGCACGCGTATCAGTGAATGGTTGAATGAAGCCCTGGCCGATCAGGGCGATGACGTGCTGCTCAACCTGGCTTCCAACGAGTATTTCTCGGCGGTCAAGCGCAGCGCCTTGAATGCACGCATCATCAACACCGACTTCAAGGACCTGAAG
The DNA here is from genome assembly GCF_044744285.1 of Pseudomonas sp. NPDC087336. Classification (NCBI taxonomy): domain Bacteria; kingdom Pseudomonadati; phylum Pseudomonadota; class Gammaproteobacteria; order Pseudomonadales; family Pseudomonadaceae; genus Pseudomonas; species Pseudomonas sp. NPDC087336. The sequence continues at coordinate 11,727 of NZ_JBIUYA010000043.1, forward strand.
AACGGTCAGTACAAGATCATCAGCTTCTACGCAAAAAAGGCCCGGGGCATGATGAGCCGCTTCGTCATTGAGGAGCGCATCAACGATCCGCAAGCCCTCAAGCAGTTCGATGTACAGGGCTATCGCTACAGCGCCGAGCAGTCTAAACCGGACAACCTGGTGTTCCTGCGCGACCACGCACCAGAGTGACATAACGGGCGGCGCACGACCTTCCAGATCCCTCGTGCGCCCCTCATTGATCCCCTCATTGATCCCCTCCCAATCCCACGCCATTTCCGTCATTTTTATGACGCCAAAAAACAAATTGTCAATTTTCTAACTTTAGTTTCACTCGACTTCGATCATTTTTTTCAGTAGTGGCACTGAAAATTTTTACCCGTAGTGGCAAATAACTATCCCCTTCAATAATCCGCCTATATATAAAGGGCGAAACGGCAAGTGCTATCAATTTGAGAGCAGTGCCATCTTTGTCAATATTTCAAGAAATTTCAGATTTCGTGAGGGGCTGACCGGAACTATGTCCGAATGCACCGCTCATACCACCGGTAACGATTCTCGCCGAGCATGTACGAGATAACTTACGCAGAACAGTGATCATTGCAGTGAAGTTGTAATACTAACTTGCACTGACTTATCCCTGATTTGGGCAACACCAGAAGGGACAGGAGATATGCACCATTACTATCCCCTACAAGGCCAAGGCCGCACCCCTATAAACGTGCTCACCCGGGCACCAAACCGCTTGATCTACGGGCTTTCGGCCTGACATCGAGCGCGCAGGATCATTGCACGAATTTCTTCTGAACAGAGGACTGGCTGCATAACAGGGCAAGTCATAACAACAAGGCCTAGTTGCGCACACCTTGAGTGCACTTATTTGACACTCGGAACTTTCATGCCAGCACGCGGTATTGTCGCGCCTGCCAGGCTTAACTTCCGCATGCACTATAACCGCTGAACACCATTAACTCCGGCCATCTAATGGCTTGATCAACACTGAGGTAAATGCGATGCGCATCAGCATATTTGGTTTGGGTTACGTTGGCGCAGTCTGTGCCGGTTGCCTGTCTGCACGGGGCCATGACGTCGTTGGCGTTGATGTTGCCAAAGACAAGATCGATATGATCAACGCAGGCAAATCGCCAATCGTTGAGCCGGGCCTGGGCGAACTGCTAGCCCAAGGTATCCAGACTGGTCGTCTGCGCGGAACCACCAACTTCGCCGAGGCGATTCGCGACACTGACCTGTCGATGATCTGTGTCGGTACGCCGAGCAAGAAGAACGGCGACCTGGAACTCAACTACATCGAGGCCGTGTGCCGCGAGATCGGTTTTGTCCTGCGCGACAAGACCACCCGTCACACCATCGTGGTGCGCAGCACCGTGCTGCCAGGTACCGTGGCCAACGTGGTCATCCCGATTCTCGAAGACTGCTCCGGCAAGAAGGCCGGTGTCGATTTCGGTGTGGCGGTCAACCCTGAGTTCCTGCGCGAAAGCACGGCCATCGCCGACTACGACCAACCGCCAATGACCGTCATCGGCGAGTTCGACAAGGCCTCGGGCGACGTTCTGCAATCGCTGTACGAAGAACTCGACGCGCCGATCATCCGCAAGGACATCGCCGTTGCCGAGATGATCAAGTACACCTGCAACGTGTGGCACGCCGCCAAGGTGACCTTCGCCAACGAGATCGGCAACATCGCCAAGGCCGTCGGCGTCGATGGTCGTGAAGTGATGGATGTGGTCTGCCAGGACAAGACCCTGAACCTGTCCCAGTACTATATGCGCCCGGGCTTCGCCTTCGGCGGTTCCTGCCTGCCCAAGGACGTGCGTGCCCTGACCTACCGCGCCGGTTCCCTGGACGTCGAGGCACCGCTGCTCAACTCGCTGATGCGCAGTAACGAGTCCCAGGTGCAGAACGCGTTCGACATCGTTTCCAGCCACGACAAACGCAAAGTCGCGCTGCTGGGCCTGAGTTTCAAGGCCGGCACCGATGACCTGCGCGAAAGCCCGCTGGTAGACCTGGCGGAAATGCTGATCGGCAAGGGCTACGACCTGAGCATCTACGACAGCAACGTCGAGTACGCCCGTGTCCACGGTGCGAACAAGGACTACATCGAGTCGAAAATCCCGCACGTGTCGTCCTTGCTCAATTCCGACTTCGACGCGGTGATCAACAAGTCCGACGTGATCATCCTCGGCAACCGTGACGAGAAATTCCGCGCCCTGGTGCAGGACGTCCCGCACGGCAAGCAAGTGATCGACCTGGTCGGCTTCATGTCCAAGGCCACCAGCGAGGCTGGCCGGGCTGAAGGTATCTGCTGGTAAGCAACACCCCTTGTAGAAGCCAGGCTTGCCGGCGAAGCGTACGACGAGGTTTGTCACGTACGCCGCCTTCGCGGGCAAGCCTCGCTCCTACAGCCCAATCGGGCCTCGCCCGAGATCTAGACGGATGCAGATTATGCACAGGCTAAAGCACGGTCTACTCCAGGCCGCCGGTTGGCTGTTCTACCTGAGTTTACTAATGGGCATCGCCATGGCGCTGCCTGTGTCCACGTTCGACTCCGAGTCGAAGGACTTCATTTTCCTGATTGGTATCGTCGGTATCTGGCGCTACTCGATGGGGGCCACGCACTTTGTGCGCGGCATGCTGTTTCTGTACGTGGTCTACCCGCACCTGCGGCGCAAAGTGCGCAAGCTGGGCAAGGCGGCGGACCCGTCCCACGTATTTTTGATGGTCACCAGTTTCCGTATCGATGCCCTGACCACCGCACAGGTCTACAGCTCGGTGATCCGCGAAGCGATCGACTGCGAGCTGCCGACCACCGTGGTCTGCTCCATCGTCGAAATGTCCGATGAACTGCTGGTCAAGAGCCTGTGGAACCGGATGAATCCGCCTGCCCGGGTGAAGCTCGACTTCGTGCGCATCCCCGGCACCGGCAAGCGCGATGGCCTGGCCTTCGGTTTCCGCGCCATCTCCCGTCACCTGCCGGACGACCGCGCCGTGGTGGCCGTGATCGATGGCGACACCGTGCTCGGCGAAGGCGTCGTGCGCAAGACCGTGCCGTGGTTCCAGCTTTTCGGCAATGTCGGTGGCCTGACCACCAACGAATTCTGCGAAGTGCGCGGCGGCTACATCATGAGCGAGTGGCACAAGCTGCGTTTCGCCCAGCGTCACATCAACATGTGCTCGATGGCCCTGTCCAAGCGCGTGCTGACCATGACCGGGCGCATGTCGGTGTTCCGTGCCACCGTGGTCACCAACCCGGAATTCATCGCCGACGTGGAAAGCGACTCGCTGCAACACTGGCGCCTGGGTCGCTTCAAATTCCTCACCGGCGACGACAAGTCCAGCTGGTTCAGCTTGATGCGCCTGGGCTACGACACCTTCTACGTGCCTGATGCCGCGATCAACACCGTTGAGCATCCGCCGGAAAAAAGCTTCATCAAGGCCAGTCGCAAGCTGATGTTCCGCTGGTACGGCAATAACCTGCGCCAGAACTCCCGCGCCCTGGGCCTGGGGATCAAGCGCCTCGGTGCGTTCACTTCCGTGGTGCTGTTCGACCAGAGAGTGTCGATGTGGACCTCGCTGCTGGGCCTGACCGTGGCGCTGATCGCCAGTTTCAAGTACGGCACCGCGTTCATCCTGGTGTACCTGCTGTGGATCGGCATCACCCGCCTGATCCTGACCCTGTTGCTGTCCTGCTCCGGCCACCGGATCGGGCCGGCCTACCCGGCGATTCTCTATTACAACCAGATCGTTGGCGCGCTGGTGAAGATCTACGTGTTCTTCCGCCTCGACCAACAGTCCTGGACTCGCCAGCCCACTGCCCTGACCCGTGATCTCGCCAGCTTTCAACGTTGGTTCAACACCTGGTCGTCTCGGACCATGACCTTCTCCGCCGGCAGCATTTTTGTCGCCGTGTTGCTGATGATGGTCTGACCGCCCCCTTTTTGAATTAACCAGGAAATCGCCCTTATGAATACCGCCGTCAACGCCAACGTAGTGCACGAATCTGAAGCCCAGCGCCAACACGCCCGAGTGAAAATCCCGGCCAAGCTGCGTTTCTTCGGCCCTGACCGGACACCGGTCGAAGCGCGAGTGATCGACCTTTCCGCCGGTGGCCTGGCCTTCAATGCCGGGCAACTGCCACTGAAGATCGGCGACAAGTACAAGGCCCGCCTGCAATTCGTCATCGACAACCTCGGCCTGGCCATGGACGTCGAGTTGCAAGTGCGCTCCTGCGATCGCGAGACCGGTCGCACCGGTTGCCAGTTCCAGAACCTGGAACCGCAAGACATCTCGACCTTGCGCCACCTGATCACTTCGCACTTGGCCGGCGACATCGTCACCATCGGCGAAGTGCTGGCGACCCTGCAGCGCGACAACTTCACCAAGGCGCGCAAGATCAAGGACGGCGGCCACGGCATGAGCGCCTTCGGGCGCATGAAAGCGGTGACCTTCAGCCTGGGGATTTTCGTCGTCGGCCTGGCGGCGTTCGGGTTCATTTTCAAGTCGGTGTACGGCATGTACTTCGTCAGCCACGCCCAGGCGGGCCTGGTCAGCGTGCCGGGCGTGAACATCACCATGCCCCGCGACGGCACCGTGCAGAGCCTGGTGAAAGCCGACGGCGTTGCCGCCAAAGGCGCGCCACTGGCGACCTTCAGCACCAGCATGCTCGACGTGCTCAAGGGCCACCTGGAAGACGATCAACTGGCCCCGGCCAAGGTTGAAGAGCTGTTCGGAAAGCAAATGACCGGCACCCTGACCTCGCCTTGCGATTGCACCGTGGCCCAGCAGATGGTCGCCGACGGTCAGTACGCCAGCAAGGGTGACGTGATCTTCCAGCTGGTGCCGCGCAACACCGAAGCCAACATTGAGGCGCGCTTCTCCTATCGCCAGTTCGGCGACGTGTTGCCAGGCACCGCGGTGCGCTTCCAGATCGCCGGCGAAGACAAGACCCGCACCGGCAAGATCGTCAACAGCACCAGCCTGAAAAGCGCCGACCTGTCCTCCGACATCCGAGTGCTGATCCAGCCTGACGAAGCCCTGGACAGCAGCCTCGCCGGCCGCCCGGTGGAAGTGAACAGCGACCGTGGCCCGAACCTGAACTGGCTGATCGACAAAGCCATGGCTGCTGGTCTGTAACCGGAGGACATGCCTGTGACGATTCCACCCATACTCAGAACACCACAAACCCTGTGGGAGCTGGCTTGCCAGCGATTGGAACACCTCAATCTTTCTGAAATACCGAGTCGCCTGAATCGCTGGCAAGCCAGCTCCCACAGGGGTCATATGGTGTGCTCGCTGGCGCTTGCAGTCAGCCTTACCGGCTGCGCCGGCCTGCCCGACCAGCGCCTGGCCAACGAAGCGCTCAAGCGTGGCGACACCGCCACCGCCGCGGCGAACTACCAGCAGCTGGCAGCGCTGGGCTACAGCGAAGCCCAGGTCGGCCTGGCCGACATCCAGGTCGACAGCCGCGACCCGGCGCAGATGAAACAGGCCGAGGCGACTTACCGCGCCGCCGCCAGTGTTTCGCCGCGCGCCCAGGCCCGTCTCGGCCGTCTGTTGGTGGCCAAGCCTGGCTCCACCGAAGCCGAGCACAAGGAAGCCGAAGGCCTGCTGAAAAAAGCCGCCGCCGCTGGCGAAGGCAACACCTTGATCCCGTTGGCGATGCTGTACCTGCAGCACCCGCACAGCTTCCCCAACGTCGATGCGCAAAAGCAGATCAGCCAATGGCGCGCCGAAGGCAAGCCGGAAGCGGGTCTGGCGCAAGTGCTGTTGTATCGCACCCAAGGCACCTACGATCAGCACCTGGATGACGTGGAAAAGGTCTGCAAGGCCGCGCTCAACACCACCGACATCTGCTACGTCGAACTGGCCACGGTCTACCAGAAACAAGGTAAACCCGAACAACAGGCCGAGCTGATCAAGCAGATGCAGGCGGCGCACAGTCGCGGCACCGTGTCGGCGCAACGTATCGACAGCGTCGCACGCGTGCTCGCTGATCCGACCCTGGGCACGCCCGACGAAAAAACCGCGCAGTCGCTGCTCGAACCCATCGCCCCGGGCTACCCGGCGTCCTGGGTCACCCTGGCGCAACTGATCTACGACTTCCCGGAACTGGGCGATGTCGACCAGATGATGAAGTACCTGGACAACGGCCGCGCCGCCGACCAGCCGCGCGCCGAGCTGTTGCTGGGCAAGCTCTACTACGAAGGCAAGATGGTCCCGGCCGACGCCAAGGTCGCCGAGGAACACTTCCAGAAAGCCGTCGGCCGCGAAGTCGCAGCCGATTACTACCTCGGCCAAATCTATCGCCGTGGCTACCTGGGCAAGGTCTATCCGCAGAAGGCGCTGGATCACCTGTTGACCGCTGCGCGCAACGGCCAGAACAGCGCCGACTTCGCCATTGCCCAACTGTTTTCCCAAGGCAAAGGCACCAAGCCTGACCCGCTCAATGCGTACGTCTTCAGCCAATTGGCCAAGACCCAGAACACCCCGCAAGCCACCGAGCTTGCGCAAACCCTCGAAGCCCAACTGCCGCCTGCGCAGCTGGCCGAGGCCCAGCGCCTGTTGAAACAGGAACAGTCCGTTCGCGGCAACTTGAGCCAGAACACGCTGCAACTGCACGCCCTGCAAGAAGAAGACGGCGAGGAATCCCTATGAAGTTGAATCCATTCATGAAGGCCGGTATCGGCCTGACGTTCGCGCTGATCTGGTCCTGCCCGACACTGGCGGCGATGACAGAAGAAACAAAGAACTACGGCCTGGATGTGAAAATCACCGGGCAGTTCGAAGACGACCGTGACCTCGGCACCCAGAGCGGCGGCGACGTCAACGGCCTGGGCCTCGACCTGCGCCCATGGGTCTATGGCGAAAGCGGCGCGTGGAGCGCGTATGCCATGGGCCAAGCCGTGACGTCTACCGACATCATCGAGACCGACACCCTGCAGGAATCCGAAGGCACCGAGAACACCGTCAACAATGATCGCAAGACCAAGAAGAACTACCTGGCGATGCGCGAGTTCTGGGTCGGCTACAGCGGCTTCACGCCCTACCCTGGCGAAATCCTGAAATTCGGTCGCCAGCGCCTGCACAACGATGACGGCCAATGGCGCGACACCAACATCGAAGCCCTGAACTGGACCTTCGACACCACCCTGTTGCGCGCCAATGCCGGTGTCGCCGAACGCTTCAGCGAGTACCGCACTGACTTGAAGGAACTGGCGCCGAAGGATAAGGATCGCCTGCACGCCTTCGCCGATGCCGAATACCAATGGACACCGGGTCACTGGGCCGGTATCCGCGGTCATCACACCCACGATGATGGCAAGCTCGACTACCCGGAGCCGGGTGTGGCCGGCGATTCGCTGGACAAGAAGCAGAACGGCGACATCAGCTGGCTGGGCCTGCAAGCCAACAGCGACGCCTATAACTGGCGCAACACCAACACCGTCAACTACTGGGGCAGCATCACCGGCATGAGCGGCGACCGCGACACGGTCAACCCGCTGAACGCCGATGGCAGCGCACCGGCACAAGCCAAGCGCAGCGGCGATGTCGACGGCTGGGCCACTGACGTGGGCGTGCGCCTGCGCCTCGATCCGCAATGGCAAGTCGGTGCAGCCTACGCCCGAGCCAGCGCCGATTACGAACAGAACGGCCTGGAAAGCAACCGCTCGAACTACACCGGCACACGCTCGCGGGTACACCGTTTCGGCGAAGCCTTCCGTGGCGAAATGAACAACATGCAATCGGCCACGCTGTTCGGTTCGTGGATGCTCAACGACGAATACGACGCCAGCCTGATCTACCACAAATTCTGGCGCGTCGACGGTAACAAGCCGATCACCAGCAACGGCATCGACGCGGTGCAGAACAACACCGACGACGTGACCGGCGCGGTGCTGTCCAGCACTTCCCTGCCGTTGAACAACGGTGACAAAGACCTCGGCCAGGAAATGGACCTGGTGGTCACCAAGTACTTCAAGCAAGGCCTGCTGCCGGCGGCGCTGAGCCAGAAGATCGATGAGCCTTCGGCCCTGGTGCGCTTGCGCGGTGGTGTGTTCAAGCCGGGCGATGCCTACGGCAAGGAAGTCGATTCGTACATGCACCGCGCGTTCGTCGACGTGATCTGGCGCTTCTGATGCACATTGCGAAGGGAGTCTCCCAGATGAATCATCAAGCCCGAAAAGGCTCGATCAGCCTGCTGGCCAGCGCGATGTTGCTGGCCAGTGCGGCCGCCTTCGCCAATGTGGAGCCAGTGGCCCCTCAACAAGGCAAGCCGGCCACCATGGCCAAGGAACTGCAACAGGCCAAGACCTACACCGTCAGCAGCGCACCGACCGCGCCGCTGGAACTGGCCACGCCGAAACTGCCGGACCTTTCAGGCTATACCGCAGAGGCCATCGCCGCGAAAATCGTGCGCAGCAAGGCCGGCAAGATCAGCGTGCGCCGGATGATGCAGGAAGACGCCCTGAAGGACTTCATCGGTGGCGACAACAAGATGGCCGAGTGGGTGGTGCGCCAGCACGGCATCCCCCAGGCGATCTTCGTCGACGACGGCTACATGAACCTCAAGGACCTGGCGAACAAGCTGCCCAAGCAGTACTTCAGCGAAACCTCGCCGGGTGTGTTCCTGGCGAAGTTGCCGATCGTGGTGGGTAACAAGGGCATCCTGGAGATCGACAAGCAGACCCAGGAATTGCGCCTGTCCCAGGAGGCCGGTTCGTTCCTGGTCAACGACGGAAAGTTGTTCGTGCGTGATACCAAGGTCACTGGTTGGAGCGAGAAGGCCAACGGCCCGGCGGCCTTCAAGTCGCCCAAGGAATTCCGTCCGTTCCTGCTGGCCTGGGGCGGCACCGAGACTTACATCGCCAACAGCAAAATGGCCAGCTTCGGCTACGCCAACAGTAAGTCCTATGGTGTGAGTATTTCCCAGTACACGCCAAACATGGCCAAGGTGCTCAAGCGCCCTGAACCGACCGGCTGGATCGTCGGTTCCGAATTCTCGGACATGTGGTACGGCTTCTACTGCTACGAAACCAGCAACTTCGTGGTCAAGGGCAACACCTACAAAGACAACATCGTCTACGGCATCGACCCGCACGACCGTTCCCACGGTCTGATCATTGCCGACAACACGGTGTACGGGACCAAGAAGAAGCACGGGATCATTATTTCCCGTGAGGTCAACGACAGCTTCATCTTCAACAACCGCAGCTACGACAACAAGTTGTCGGGCCTGGTGATCGACCGTAACAGCGTGAACAACCTGATCGCGCACAACGAGATCTACCAGAACCACACTGACGGCATCACCCTCTACGAGAGTGCCGACAACCTGCTGTGGGGTAACAAGGTGATCAGCAACCGTCGCCACGGTATCCGCATTCGTAACAGCGTGAACATTCGCCTCTACGAAAACGTCGCCATGGCCAACGGCCTGACCGGTGTCTACGGGCACATCAAGGACCTGACCGACACCGACCGTGACATCAAGCTCGACCCGTTCGACGCCCAGGTGTCGCTGATCGTGGTCGGCGGTGAACTGGCGGCCAACGGCAGCGGCCCGCTGTCCATCGACTCGCCGTTGAGCGTCGAGTTGTATCGCGTGTCCATGCTCGCGCCGACCAAATCCAGCGGCATCAGCTTCTCGGGGATCCTCGGCGAGCGCCAGGATGAAATTCTCGACCTGCTGGTGCGCCAGCAGAAAGCCGTGCTGATCGACCCTGTCGAACGCCAGACCGAAATGCGGGACTGAGGATAATTTTATGCACCCACACCTGATCAAATTACTCAGCCTGTCGGCCCTGACCGCCGGCATTCTCGCCGCCAGCGGCGGCGCGCGTGCCGATGAGGTTCAAGCACCGAAATTCTCGGCTGAACCCTGCTGCAGCCTGTGCCCGGCCGCCCATGACGCGAAGAACTACACCACCCGCTACCAGCAGAACTTCACCACGCTGGTGCAGGCCCAGGGTGACTGGCTGTTCCGTACCCAGGAAGACTTGCGCACCGAATTCGACACCACCCCGGCCGGCTACAAACGCATGCAGCAACTACACGATGCGTTCAAGAGCAAAGGCGTGGAACTCGTTGTGGTCTACCAGCCGACCCGTGGCCTGGTGAACCGCAACAAACTCAACCCGGCCGAGAAAGCCAGCTTCGATTTCGACAAGGCGTTGCGCAACTACAAGACCATGCTCGGCCGTTTCGCGCAGATGGGTTACGTGGTGCCGGACCTGTCGCCGCTGACCAACGAGCAGTTGCCCGAAACCCTGCCGGCCCACGACTTCTACTTCCGCGGCGACCAGCACTGGACCCCCTACGGCGCCCAGCGCACAGCGAAAATCGTCGCCGAGAAGGTCAAGCAGATCCCGGCCTTCGCCGACATTCCCAAGCGTGAATTCGAGACCCATAAGTCGGGTCGCATGGGCAAGACCGGAACATTGCACAACATGGCTGGTCAACTTTGTGGCACCAGCTACGCGATCCAGTACATGGATCAGTTCACCACCGAGCCGAAAGGCGAAGCGGGCGATGGCGACCTGTTCGGCGATTCCGGCAATCCGCAGATCACCCTGGTCGGCACCAGCCACAGCGGCAAGAACTACAACTTCGCCGGTTTCCTCGAAGAGGCCATCGGCGCCGACATTCTCAACGTGGCATTCCCCGGCGGCGGCCTGGAAGGTTCGATGCTGCAGTACCTGGGCAGCGACGAGTTCCAGAAGAACCCGCCGAAGATTCTCATCTGGGAATTCTCGCCGCTCTACCGCCTCGACCAGGAAACCATCTACCGCCAGATGATGGCGCTGCTGGACAACGGTTGCGAAGGCAAGGATGCACAGATGTCCGGTAGCACCACATTGAAACCGGGCAAGAACGAACTGATGGTCAACAGCAAAAACCTGAACCTGCAAAACAGCAGTCACCAGGTCGACATCCGCTTCGCCGACACCTCGGTGAAAACCCTGCAAGCCACCCTCTGGTACATGAACGGGCGCCACGAGGACATCAAGATCGACAAACCGGAAACTTCCGACACCGACGGGCGTTTCGCCTTCGAGTTGCGCACGGACGAAGACTGGGCCTCGCAGAATCTGCTGGCCGTCGAAATCCAGGGCCCTGAAAAAGCGGGCGCCACGCCACAGAAAGTCGAAGCCAAAGTCTGCAAACGCAACGTATTCCCGGGCGCTGGACAACGTACCGCTTCAGCCGGGCAATGAGGTCTGCTATGCGAACTCCGAAACTTGCAACACTGACGCTGTTGAGCCTGGCGATGTTCGCCGGCGCGACTCAGGCCGCGGCGCCACTGCGTCCGCCCCAGGGTTACTTCGCGCCCATCGAAAAAGTCAAAAGCGGCGACAAGAGCGAACGCTGTGACGCGATGCCGACGCCGTACACCGGCTCGCTGCAATTTCGCAGCAAGTACGAAGGCTCGGACAAGGCCCGTTCAACGCTGAACGTGCAATCGGAAAAAGCCTTTCGTGACAGCACCGCCGACATCACCAAAATCGAGCGCGGCACCAGCAAGCGCGTGATGCAGTTCATGCGTGACGGTCGCCCTGAGCAGCTCGAATGCACGCTCAACTGGCTGACTGCCTGGGCCAAGGCGGATGCCTTGATGTCCAAGGATTTCAACCACACTGGCAAGTCGATGCGCAAATGGGCACTGGGCAGCATGGCGTCCTCGTACATTCGCCTGAAGTTTTCCGACTCCCGTCCGCTGGCCAATCATCAGCAAGAGTCGCAACTGATCGAGGCCTGGTTCAGCAAGATGGCCGACCAGGTGGTCAGTGATTGGGACAACCTGCCGCTGGACAAGACCAACAACCATTCGTACTGGGCCGCCTGGTCGGTGATGGCAACTGCCGTCGCCACCAACCGCCGCGACCTGTTCGACTGGGCCGTGAAAGAGTTCAAGGTTGGCGCCAATCAGGTCGACGCCCAGGGCTTTTTGCCTAACGAACTCAAGCGTCAGCAACGTGCGTTGGCCTACCACAACTATGCCCTGCCGCCGCTGGCGATGATCGCCAGTTTCGCCCAGGTCAACGGTGTGGACCTGCGTCAGGAAAACAACGGCGCGTTGAAACGCCTGGGTGATCGGGTACTCGCCGGGGTCAAAGACCCGGACGAATTCGAGCAGAAAAACGGCAAGGAACAGGACATGACCGACCTCAAGGTCGATTCGAAATTCGCCTGGCTCGAACCGTTCTGCTCGCTCTACACCTGCGCGCCAGACGTGCTGGAGAAGAAGCACGAGATGCAACCGTTCAAGACCTTCCGCCTCGGGGGTGACTTGACCCGTGTCTACGACCCGGCCAGCGAGAAGGGCAAAGGTTCTTAGCACCACCACTTAACCCTGTGGGAGCGGGCTTGCCCGCGATGAGGCCGGCACATCCAGCATTGAGGGTGACTGACCCTCCGCTATCGCGGGCAAGCCCGCTCCCACAGGGTCAGTGCAAGGTTTGAGTTTTGTGTGATGCCCCCCGCCTTTCTGTGGGGGGGTTTGGGGGGGCCGTTGGCCCTTGACTGTTGGTTAAACAAGGAGAGATCGGAATGGTTTTTTCGTCCAACGTGTTCCTGTTTTTGTTCTTGCCGATCTTTCTCGGCTTGTACTACCTGAGCGGGCAACGCTATCGCAATCTGTTGCTGCTGATTGCCAGCTACGTGTTCTACGCCTGGTGGCGTGTGGACTTCCTCGCCCTGTTCGCAGCGGTCACGCTGTGGAACTACTGGATCGGCCTGAAAGTCGGTGCCGCCGGTGTCCGGACCAAACCGGCACAACGCTGGCTGCTGCTCGGCGTGGCCGTCGACCTGTGCATCCTCGGCTACTTCAAGTACGCCAACTTCGGCGTCGACAGCATCAACGCCATGATGACGTCGGTGGGCCTTTCGCCGTTCATCCTGACCCACGTGCTGCTGCCGATCGGGATCTCGTTCTACATCTTCGAGTCCATCAGCTACATCATCGACGTCTACCGTGGTGACACCCCGGCAACGCGCAACCTGATCGACTTCGCGGCGTTCGTGGCGATCTTCCCGCACCTGATCGCCGGCCCCGTGTTGCGCTTTCGCGACCTGGCCGACCAGTTCAACAACCGCACACACACCCTCGACAAGTTCTCCGAGGGCTGCACGCGGTTCATGCAGGGTTTCATCAAGAAGGTCTTCATCGCCGACACTCTCGCGGTGGTGGCCGACCATTGCTTCGCCCTGCAAAACCCGACCACGGGTGATGCCTGGCTCGGCGCCCTCGCCTACACCGCGCAGTTGTACTTCGACTTCTCCGGCTACAGCGACATGGCCATCGGCCTGGGCTTGATGATGGGTTTCCGCTTCATGGAGAACTTCAAGCAGCCGTACATCAGCCAGTCGATCACCGAGTTCTGGCGCCGCTGGCACATCAGCCTTTCGACCTGGCTGCGTGACTACCTGTACATCACGTTGGGCGGTAACCGCAAAGGCACGCTGACCACCTATCGCAACCTGTTCCTGACCATGCTGCTCGGTGGCCTGTGGCACGGTGCGAACATCACCTACATCGTCTGGGGTGCATGGCACGGCATGTGGCTGGCGATCGAGAAAGCCATCGGCCTGAACACTTCGCCGCGCAGCTTCAACCCGATCCGCTGGGCACTGACCTTCCTGCTGGTGGTGATGGGCTGGGTGATCTTCCGCGCGGAAAACCTGCACGTTGCCGGACGCATGTACGGCGCCATGTTCAGCTTCGGCGACTGGTCGCTGTCAGAACTCAACCAGGCCAGCCTCACCGGCCTGCAAGTGGCGACCCTGATCGTGGCCTACGTGACCCTGGCGTTCTTCGGCCTGCGCGACTTCTACAGCAATCAGCCACCGGTCAAGACCAAACCTGCAGTCAACGTCGATGCCGACGGCCCGGCCGCCGCAACAGCCGGCACGATCAAAGCCGTGCCTGGGGATAACCCGACCAGCATCCACCAGCCTGGCTACACCGTCGGCGTCGAAGCCCAGGTGCAACCTGCCTACTGGACTGCTGACTGGTCGCGCTACGCCATGCGTGCGCTGGTGCTGCTGCTGTTCATCGCCTCGATTCTCAAACTCTCGGCGCAAAGCTTCTCGCCGTTCCTTTACTTCCAGTTCTGAGGGATCTGACCATGACCCGCTCATTACGCATCTTCTACATCGCCCTGTTCCTGGTGACGCTGCTGGCCCTGGGCCTGTGGTCGGTCCGCAGCTTCCTCGGCTTTAGCACCAACGCCGATGCGACGGTGCTCAACGGCCGCTGGACCAAGGCCGTGGAGACGCACTACGACGACGAGTTCCCGATCAAGCGCCTGGGCACCAACCTCTGGGCCGCGCTGGACTTCAAGCTGTTCAACGAGGGTCGTCCGGGCGTTGTGCTCGGTCGCGACCAGTGGCTGTACAGCGATGAAGAATTCCATCCGACCGTCAACGAAGAGCTGAACCTGCAGGGCAACTACGCCCTGGTCGAAGGCGTGCGCCAGGCCCTGAAAGACAAAGGCGTGAAACTGGTGATGGCGGTGGTCCCGGCCAAGGTGCGCCTGTACCCGGAACACCTGGGTGAGGTGAAACCGGCCAGCATCCACGCCAACCTCTATCAGGACTTCCACAAGCGCCTGGCCGCCGACCGCATCCTTGCCCCTGATTTGCTGGGCCCCTTGCAAGCGGCCAAGCGCGACGGCAAGCAAGTGTTCCTGCGTACCGACACCCACTGGACCCCGGAAGGCGCAGAGATCGCCGCCAACCGCCTGGCCAAAACCATTGCCGACAAGTACCCGCTGAGCGGCGAACCGCAAGACTTCGTCACCGAGCCTGCGGAAAAAATCACCCACAAAGGCGACCTGCGTCTATTCCTGCCGCTGGACCCGCTGTTCGAAAACCTGATGCCGGCGCAAGAGCCTTTGCAGAAGCGCAACACGGTTGCCGCGCAAGACCAGCCAGCCGGTGACGACGCGCTGTTCGCCAACACCGAAGTGCCGGTTGCGCTGATCGGTACCAGCTACAGCGCCAACCCCAGCTGGAATTTTGTGGGCGCGCTGAAACAAGCCCTGCGCAGCGATGTGGTCAGTTACGCCGAAGACGGCCACGGCCCGATTCTGCCGATGCTCAGCTACCTCAAAAGCGACGCTTTCAAGAACAGCCCGCCACAGGTGCTGATCTGGGAGTTTCCGGAACGCTATCTGCCTGTGAACAACGAAATCGGCGACGCCGACCCGCAGTGGGTCGCAGAGCTTAAACAAGCCGGCGCTCGCCAACAAAACGTAGCCGCAAACACTAAATCCGAGACGCCCGACCGGGCGCAAAACTGAAAGAGAGAGGTACTACCATGACTTTCACTACTACTCCTCGTCGTCTCGCCAAGACTTTTGCTCTGGTTGCTGGTATGAGCATGCTTTCAATGCAAGCGTTCGCCGCGGGCGACGCCGCGTTGTACGGTCCGACCGCACCGAAAGGCTCGTCCTTCGTGCGCATCTACAACGCCAGCAACGCCGAAGTCAGCGCCACCGTCGGCAGCACCAACCTGAGCGATGTCGCGCCACTGTCGAGCAGCGACTTCAGCTTCATGCCCGGCGGTGACTACAGCGCCAAGGTCGGCAGCCAGACCCTGCCGGTGAAACTGGCCGGTGACCACTATTACACCCTGGTCAATAACGCCAGCGGCGCGCCACAACTGATCGAAGAGCCACCGTTCAAGAACAAGCAGAAATCCCTGGTACGCGTGCAGAACCTCAGCGACAAGGCGCTGACCCTGAAAACCGCCGACGGCAAGACCGACGTGGTGCCGAACGTGGCCGCCAAGGGCCGTGGCGAGCGTGAAATCAACCCGGTGAAAGTCAGCCTGGCGCTGTACGACGGCGCAACCAAAGTCGGCGACGTGAAGCCAGTCGCCCTGGAACGCGGTGAAGCCGCGGTGCTGTATGTCACCGGCAGCGGCAGCAGCCTGTCGCCAGTCTGGGTAAAACGCCCGGTATCGACGCGCTAAAGAATTTCCCGAAAACTGACCGCAAGCGCGTCCCTGTAGGAGCTGGCTTGCCAGCGAAGGCGTCCTCAAGGCCCCCTTCGCCGGCAAGCCGGCTCCTACAGAAGAACCGAGTCAGCCATTCGGACACGGAACAAGAACAAGAGTGAAACGACACAGCGTTCGTAGCTCTAACCAAACGATTTCAAGGAGTAACAACATGATCCCGGTAATTCTGTCAGGTGGTAGTGGCTCACGTCTTTGGCCGCTTTCCCGTAAGCAGTTCCCGAAACAGTTCCTGGCCCTGACCGGCGAGCACACCCTGTTCCAGCAAACCCTGGAACGCCTGGTGTTCGAAGGCATGGACACGCCGATCGTGGTCTGCAACAAGGACCACCGCTTCATCGTTAACGAGCAGCTGGCCGCGCGCAAACTGGAAACCCAGCGCATCCTGATGGAACCATTCGGCCGCAATACCGCGCCGGCCGTAGCGCTGACCGCGATGATGCTGGTCAATGAAGGCCGTGACGAACTGATGCTGGTATTGCCAGCCGACCACGTGCTGGAAGACCAGAAAGCCCTGCAACGCGCCCTGGCCCTGGCCACCGTCGCCGCGGAAAACGGTGAGATGGTGCTGTTCGGCGTACCGGCCACCAAACCGGAAACCGGTTACGGCTACATCAAGTCGACCAACGATTCGCTACTGCCCGAAGGCGTCAGCCGCGTTTCTCACTTTGTCGAAAAACCGGATGTCAAACGCGCCACCGAGTATGTGCAGTCCGGCGGTTACTTCTGGAACAGCGGCATGTTCCTGTTCCGCGCCAGCCGCTTCCTCGAAGAACTGAAAAAACACGACCCGGACATCTATGACACCTGCCTGCTGACCCTGGAGCGCAGCGCCCAGGACGCCGACACCGTCAGCATCGACGAAGCCACCTTCGCCTGCTGCCCGGACAACTCCATCGACTACTCGGTGATGGAAAAAACCCAGCGCGCCTGCGTCGTGCCGCTAACGGCGGGCTGGAGCGATGTCGGCTGCTGGTCGTCGTTGTGGGAAGTGAATGCTAAAGATGCCAACGGCAACGTCACCAAAGGCGACGTGGTGATCCAGGACAGCAAGAACTGCATGATCCACGGCAACGGCAAGCTGGTGTCGGTGATCGGCCTGGAAAACATCGTTGTTGTCGAAACCAAGGACGCCATGATGATCGCCCACAAGGACAAGGTCCAAGGCGTGAAGCAGATGGTCAACACCCTCAACGAACAGGGCCGCAGCGAAACCCAGAACCACTGCGAAGTCTATCGTCCGTGGGGCTCCTACGACTCGGTGGACATGGGCGGGCGCTTCCAGGTCAAGCATATCTCGGTCAAACCGGGGGCATGCCTGTCGCTGCAGATGCACCACCACCGCGCCGAGCACTGGATCGTCGTCAGCGGTACCGCTGAAGTGACCTGCGACGAGAATGTGTTCCTGTTGACTGAAAACCAGTCCACCTACATTCCGATCGCCTCGGTTCACCGCTTGCGCAACCCGGGCAAGATTCCACTGGAGATCATCGAAGTGCAATCGGGCAGCTACCTGGGCGAGGACGATATCGAGCGCTTTGAAGATATCTACGGGCGCACTACGCCGATCGAGCGTGGCGTATCGGTGAAGACCATCGCGCAGTAAGCGATCGCTGAAACAAAAGCCCCTGTCCAGTCCACTGCGTCCCCTATCCGCAGTGGGTTGGGCGGGGGCTTTTTTTGCTTGTTTTCATGTGCTGCCTCGGCCGACCTCATCGCGGGCAAGCCCGCGATGAGGCCGGCACATTCACCGCCAAATCAAGCCCATCGCCAACCTCCCCTACGCTTAGGTAGGATGGTCCTCTCCATTCCCGAGGTTTCGCGTCATGTTCATCGGCGTCCTGCTGGTCATTACCTGGCTGATCCTGTTGCTGCGCTATCCGGCCAAGGCCTTGCCGGTTTCCATGGCAGCTGCCGTGGGCCTGGGCATCGTCGCTACCTGGGTCATCTGGATGGACCACCGCGAGCTCAAGCAGCTGGAGCGCCTGGAGTTGCGCATCAGCTATGCACCGCAACACTGTCCGGCAGACCGACCGCTGCGATTGACCATGAATAACGGCAACGATGTACCGCTGACCGAATTACGCTGGCGCGTCGCCGCCTATGCGCCAGGCGACACGGTCAATCTCGCCGACAATCAATACACCGCCCCACGCTACCGCGGGCCTGGCGAATTGCAGGCCGGTGGCAACTGGGAAGACTGCTTGCCGCTGCCGCCACTTCGCCCCGGCTATCGCCCGGAAACTTTGGAGTTTCGCGCCGAGCGTTTGCACGGTAGTTTCTCCGACTGAGCTATCCCTACTGAGCTATTCCCCCACCGTTTGCACAAGGACCGCGCCATGCCCGTTGCGTTGATTACCGGATGTTCCAGCGGCATCGGCCGCGCCCTCGCCGATGCGTTCAAGGCTGCCGGATACGAAGTCTGGGCCAGCGCCCGCAAGGTTGAGGATGTCGCAGCACTGACCGCCGCCGGTTTTGCCGCCGTGCAACTGGATGTCAACGATGGACAGGCACTCGAACAGCTGAGCGAACGGATCAACCGGCAATATGGCGGCCTCGATGTGTTGATCAACAACGCCGGCTACGGCGCCATGGGCCCGTTGCTCGATGGCGGCGTGCAGGCAATGCAACGCCAGTTTGAAACCAACGTGTTCGCCATCGTTGGCGTGACCCGGGCGTTATTTCCGGTGTTACGTCGGGCCAAGGGCATCGTGGTGAACATCGGCAGCGTTTCAGGGGTTCTGGTGACGCCGTTCGCAGGCGCTTACTGCGCGTCCAAAGCGGCGGTGCATGCCTTGAGCGATGCCTTGCGCATGGAGCTGGCGCCGTTTGGCGTGCGGGTCATGGAGGTTCAGCCAGGCGCCATCGCCTCCAGTTTCGCCAAGAATGCCGGCCACGAAGCCGAGCAACTGATCAGCGAACAATCACCCTGGTTCCCGCTGCGCGAAGGCATTCGGGCACGGGCCAAGGCCTCCCAGGACAATCCGACGCCAGCCAGTGAATTTGCCGCCGGGTTACTCAAGGCCGTGCAGCAGAACAAGCCGCCGCGGTTGATTCGTCTCGGCAATGGCAGTCGGGCATTGCCGTTGATGGCGGGGTTGTTGCCCAAGGGTTTGCTGGAGTCGGCGCTGATGAAGCGGTTCGGGTTGCGAGGGCAACTGTAGGAGCGAGCAGGCTCGCTCCTACAGGAGTTATGCACCATCACCTGGGTTGACCACGACGGTACAGGTAATCCCCGCCGCCAACAGCACACCCTCCGGCACTTCATCGATGTGAATCCGCACCGGCACGCGCTGGGCCAGGCGCACCCAGTTGAAGGTCGGGTTCACATCAGCGATCAGCTCGCGACTTTGCGGGTTGTCGCGGTCGTAGATGCCGCGCGAGATGCTTTCCACATGGCCCTTGAGCACTTCGCCGCTCATCAGTTGCATGTCGGCCTTGTCGCCGAGGCGCACGTGGGGCAGTTTGGTTTCTTCGAAGAAGCCGTAGACCCAGAACGAGTTCATGTCGACCACGGCCATCTTCGCTTCGCCGATGCGCGCGTAGTCGCCGCGATGCACATTCAGGTTGGTCACGTAGCCGTCGACGGCAGCACGTACTTCGGTGCGCTTGAGGTTAAGCTCGGCGGCCTCCAGCTGGGCCTGGGCGTGCTGGTAGTCGGCCAGGGCCGAGTCGGCGATGTTGCTGGCGTCGTCGCGGTTTTCCCTGGAGATCACCAGGTTGTCCAGGTCGGCACGGCGGTGGGCGTTGACCTTGCGCATCTCCCAGGTGGCCTTGCGCGACGCCACCAGTGACTGCGCCTGCTTGACCGCGAGGCGGTAGTGTTCGGGATCGATGCGCATCAACAGATCGCCTTTCTTCACCAATTGGTTATCGCGTACCGGCACATCCACCACTTCACCGGTGACGTCGGCGGCGACGTTGATGATGTCGGCGCGCACCCGACCGTCGCGGGTCCATGGGGTGCTCATGTAGTGCTCCCACAGGGAGCGGCCGATCCATATCGCGAGGGCGAGCACCAACAGGGTCGCGAGCAGGCTGAAAAGCTTTTTCATCAGGGCGTTCTCAGTGAAAGAGAGTCAACGGTAGACAGTCAGCGCCATGGCGCCGAACAGACAGGTAAACAGGCTCAGGCGCAGCAGCGCCGGGTGCCAGAAAAAGCGGTACAGGTCGAACCCGGACAGGCATCGGTCAAATCCCCAGGCCAACACCGCGGCAATCAAAAACATCAGGGTCATGGTCGGCATGTAGACGCCGTGGAAGGCGATTTCACGGGGCATGTTCAAGTCCTTGGGGCCTGGGCGTAACTGGACAGGGGCGATTGCGGATCCAGCAACGAAGTGCGAATGAAGTGCAGGTAGCTCTTGACCCGACGCAACGCCGACGTATCGAAGTGCGGGGCGAAGGGTTCATCGGTGGCTTGCACGCGGCTGATCGCGTGGTCGACGGCGATCAGGGCACGCTCCAAATTGCTTTGGCCCGGTTGCAGGAACAGCCGCACCAGCGAACGGCCCATCACGCGGATAGACTGGCGCCATGGCTGGGACTCGGCATAGGCCGGGTGCACCGGCAGGATCGCCTGTTCCTTGCGCAATTCGATGATCGCGTGCCCGACTTCCAGCACCACGAACATCCAGCGCAGCACATTGCGCTGCACCTGTGGTTGCCCTGCCGCGAAGCCGTAGGCCTGATGCACCAGGTCGCGGGTGCGGCTTTCGAAGCTCGACGCCAGGCCCTTGAGTTTGCCGCTGATGGCGTAGACCACCTGGCCACGCAGGTCCTGTTCCAGGCGCTGCCACAACCAGCGGCTATTGGGCGGCAGGATAATTGCCCCGGCCGCCGCGCACACCAGCATGCCGATCACCATGGCGATGTAGTCGTTGATGAAGGTGTAGGGGTTGTAGACCGTGAGGTTGTCCGGCACCGAACCGATGCTGAAGAAGATCAGCAAGCCCACCCCGACGCCAGCGTATTGCGGCCGCGATGCCAGGAACGCGCCCAGCACGAACACCGGTGCGAGCATCACGCACAGCAGGGGGAAACCATCGATCAACGGGTAAATGAAAAACATCTCGGCAAAGCCGATCACCGCTCCGAGCAAGGTGCCGCAAGCCATCTGGAACGCCATGCGCTTGGGGTTCGGCGTGGCGGCGGACAGCCCCACGGTGGCGGCGGCGACCAAGGTCATGGTCGCCCCGCTCGGCCACGCCGTGGCCACCCAATAGCTGCCCAGCACCAGCAGAATGAACGACGCACGAATTCCCGAAGCCGCCGACACCAGCCAGTTGGTTTGTGGTGTGAAGGGTTCATCCCAATTCTCTCGCTCATGACTGTGATCAGCCAGAGACGCGTGGGTCTGTGCATAACTGTGCAAGTCATCGACGAAGCGATAGAGCAGTTCGTAGGCGGTGTGGAAATCCAGTTGCTCGGCGTCAGTCGGATTGCTCTGCTGATAGATCGCCCGCAGGCTGCGCACCCGTGACGGCAAACCTTCCTTGTAAGCCGACAGCGCTGTGACCAGCCGTGCCGCATCGGCACTGGTCAGGGCGCGACCGCTGAAACCGTCGAGCAGCTCTGCGAGATCCTGCAAACCCGGTTTGATCGCCGCCTCCGCATGGTCGCAGCCGCTGCTGCGCAGGCGTTCGAGCAACTGGTGCAAGGCGTTGAAACGGGTGGTAATGCCCATGAACTCGCTGTTCAGGCGACTGAGCCGACCGTTGCGCCGACGCATGTGCGGGTCTTCGAACACCGTCACGCTACGCAGCCCTTCCAACCCTACTGCCTCGGCGATGAAGCGCACGTTGCTGGCCTCGAATGCGTCGCGCTTGCTGCGACCGCGCAAGCCGTCGGTGACGAACAGGGCGAACACCCCGAAGCGCTGATACAAAGCATTACGCATGGCCGCACTGGTGGTTTGCGGCAGGATCGCGGCGCTGACCAGGGTCGAGCAGAGTATCCCCAGGGAGATTTCCAGCACCCGCCAGACCGCCATCATGAACGCGCCGTCGGGATGCGCCAGCGCCGGCAATCCGACCATCGCCGCGGTGTAGCCGGCCAGCACAAAACCATAGGCGCGCAAATTGCGACTGCGTGCCGCGCCGGCCGAGCAGATGCCGACCCAGATTGCCAGCGCACCGAGGAACAGTTCGGTGTTCTGTGCAAACAGGGCGATTAACGCCACCATCACCGCCGAACCGGCCAAGGTGCCGAGGAAGCGATAGAAACTCTTGGCGAACACCTGGCCGCTTTGCGGCTGCATGACGATGAACACGGTGATCATCGCCGTGCGCGGCTGCGGCAATTCCAGGCGCATGGCCAGCCACAGGGTCAGGAACGCTGCGATCAATACCTTGAAAATGTAGACCCAGGTCACGCCATCGCTGCGTGCCCAGTCGAAAAAAGCCCGGCGCCATTCAAGGGAGTAGAGCCAGCGCAAGGGTGCGGGCAAGAGCGTCATCAGATCCTGCTTAGTGATATTCGGTTAAGACACCGGACCTGTGGGAGCGGGCTTGCCCGCGATGGCGTTGTATCAGGCGACACTTTTATTGCCTGACCCACCGTAATCGCGGGCAAGCCCGCTCCCACAGGGTCCTTGTTCAATTCAGGATGTTCATTAACGTGGCTGGGGTTTTCGGTACCACGGTCTGGCTGTCCTTCGGCACATCATTGCCTGCACCAAGCCCACCGCCGAGCGCCGTTACCAGTTCCGCATGCGCACTCAATCGCGCCGCCTGAACCTGTTGCTGCACCTGCTGCTGCTTGAACAACAGCGTCTGCGCATTGAGCACGTTGAGGTAATCGGTGAGCCCGCGCTGGTAAGCGATCATCGCGATGTCATAGGTTTTCTGCGCGGTGGCCACCGACTCGGCGGCGAAGGTTTGCTGCTTGTCCATGGACTCGCGACGAATCAATTGATCGGAGATGTTCTTCAGGGCGTTGACCAGGGTCTGGTTGTACCTGGCCACGGCAATGTCGTAACCCGCCGAAGCCTCACCCAACTGCGCGCGCAAACGGCCTGCGTCGAAAATCGGCAGGGAAATCGCCGGGCCCACGTTGTAGTTGAGTTTCCTGCCGGTCAGGAACTCCAGCGCCCCGCCACCCGTGGCCATGTAGCCCAGGCTGCCGACCAGATCGACGTTGGGATAGAAGCCTGTATGCGCCACATCGATACCCCGGGCCTGCGCCGCCACTTGCCAGCGGCTGGCGACCACGTCCGGACGTTGCCCGAGCAACTGCGCCGGCAACGACGACGGCAACTTCAGCGCGGCGCCCAGCGACAGGGTCGGCCGTTGCAATTGCGCACCCTCCCCCGGCCCCTTGCCTGCGAGTGCGGCCAGTTGGTTGCGGCTCAGGGCGATTTCCTCGTCCAGTGCATCGATCTGGCGATGGGTTTCCGGCAGCGGCGTCTCGGCCTGGCTGACTTCGAAATGGGTGCCGATGCCGCCGTTCAGACGCTTCTGTGCCAGATCGAGGATTTGCTGTTGCTGCTTCAATGTCGCTTCGACGATATCTCGCTGCGCGTAGTGCAACGAGAGCTCGATGTAGACGCGCACGATGTTGTTCTGCAATTCGAGCTGCGCCTGACGCGCTTCGGCGACGGTCATGTGGGCCATGTCCACGGCACGCTCGGTGGCGTTGCTTTCACGACCCCAGAGGTCGAGGGCGTAACTGAAGCCCAGCGCGGCGTTGTTGTCCCAGGTGGTGCTGTTGGCCAGATCGCCGGGACCATAGAACTGATCGGTGGGCCAGTTGTGGCGCTTGAGGGTGGTTTGGCCGTTGATCTGCAACGACTCGGCCGACTCGGCGATACCGGCCATGGATCTGGCCTGACGGACCCGCGCGGCGGCCATGGCCATGCTCGGGCTGCCTTGCACGGCCAGGTCGACCCAGCGATTGAGTTGCAGATCGCCATAAGCCTGCCACCATTGGGCAGTGGGCCAGTGTGCATCCTGCGCCGCGCTCTGGATGGCTTCGTCGGTGGCCAGTGAATCAGCCTCCAGCGCCTTGCCCTGGGGGGCAATACCTCCGGTTCCGATGCAGCCGCTGATTGCCAGGGTTAAAGCCAGAATACTGAGGGGTTGAAGCGCTCTGCTGATGCGACGCGGCACTGCTGAAAATTCCTGAGGTGGGGGAATCTGT
This sequence comes from Pseudomonas sp. NPDC087336, assembly GCF_044744285.1. Classification (NCBI taxonomy): domain Bacteria; kingdom Pseudomonadati; phylum Pseudomonadota; class Gammaproteobacteria; order Pseudomonadales; family Pseudomonadaceae; genus Pseudomonas; species Pseudomonas sp. NPDC087336. The sequence goes on from NZ_JBIUYA010000043.1 coordinate 35,896, forward strand.
AGGAGCGTGGCTTGCCCGCGAACGGCGCGCCGAGGTTTCACAGGTACACCGCGTTATCGTTCTTCGCGGGCAAGCCTCGCTCCTACAAAGGGAACGGCGTAATTCTAGGGCTGGGTTTTGAAGGCGATAAGCTGGGATTCCTGTGAATCTTTGTTACCGTTAACGCGATAATCCCTTTGTAGGGGTCTCAGCCCCTGAAACTTCGTGTCACAATTTGCCATCGAACCCGAGAGCACCCCATGGACACATTGCAAAACATGCGCGCCTTCAGTTACGTGGCCGAGGCCGGCAGCTTCACCGCCGCCGCCGTGCAACTGGACACCACCACGGCCAACGTCTCGCGCGCGGTCTCCAACCTGGAAGCCCACCTGCAAACCCGTCTGCTCAACCGAACGACACGACGCATCGCCCTGACCGAAGCCGGCAAGCGCTATTTGCTGCGCTGCGAGCAGATTTTGACCTACGTCGAAGAAGCCGAAGCCGAGGCCAGCGACGCCCACGCGCGCCCGGCCGGGCAGCTCAAGGTGCACACCATGACCGGCATCGGCCAGCACTTCGTGATCGACGCCATCGCCCGCTATCGCAAGACCCACCCGGACGTGACCTTCGACCTGACCATGGCCAACCGCGTGCCGGACCTGCTGGACGAGGGCTACGACGTGTCCATCGTGCTCGCCAGCGAACTGCCGGACTCCGGCTTCGTTTCCCAGCGCCTGGGGATTACCTACAGCATCGTTTGTGCGTCGCCGGCCTACGTCAAAGCCAATGGCTGCGCGCAAAAGCCCAGCGACTTGCTGAACCACGCCTGCCTGCGCCTGGTAAGTCCGGTCATCCCCTTGGAAAAGTGGGCCTTCGACGGTCCCGAGGGCCAGGAAATGGTCACCATCAACAGCTCACCGTTTCTGGTGAACTCGGCCGACGCGATGAAAACCGCGATCACCAGCGGCATGGGTGTCGGTGTACTGCCGCTGTACGCAGCGATCGACGGCCTGCGTAACGGTACGCTGGTGCGGGTGATGCCCAAGTACCGCTCCCAGGAGCTAAACCTGTACGCGATCTACCCGTCGCGGCAATACCTGGATGCGAAGATCAAGACCTGGGTGGAATACCTGCGCGGGTCGTTGCCGGAGTTGTTGGCGGCGCATCAGGCGGAACTGGCGGCCTATGAATTGAGCGGCAGTCTCGCCGGGGCGCGAGTGGCGACCTGAGACGCACCTGAACGACAGGCCATAAAAAACCCGGACCAGGTCCGTAATGCTGTTCACTTAAGCATTTGAGCTCATGCTGGGCTTCCTAGAAAATCCGATACCAGACCTCTGGTATCGGATTTTTTATGTCTGTTCAA
>NZ_JBIUYA010000044.1:0-36572 GCF_044744285.1 Pseudomonas sp. NPDC087336
GCAAGACGCAGGCGTTAAAACCGTGCGTTCGCTGGCAGACATCGGCAAGGCCCTGGCCGAGCTGACCGGTTGGGCTGTCAAGTAAGCCTCGCGCTTAGCTGACGCTTCACCAAACAAAGGCCACCTTCGGGTGGCCTTTGTCGTTTGCAGCTGATCGTTCCCACGCAGAGCGTGGGAACGATCTGGGTCGGAGTGGGAAAATTAGATATGTAAACGCGACACGGAAATGTCGTGTATCGGATAGTTCGCCCTCTAACAGTGCGTTTTTCGCCCAAATTCGTTAGGCTACGCGCCATTTTTGCGTCCGCGGCCCACAAGGCTGCAACGCGCTAAAAGGGTTGGTCCCATACGGACCGACAGCATTTCCCTCACCCATAGGGAAATCCCTCTCTAAATTCCGATTCAGTAGTGTGGTATTTCCTTAATGAAAGTGTTGAAAGGCCAGGACATCCTGGCACTTGGTTTTATGACGTTTGCCCTGTTCGTCGGGGCTGGCAACATCATCTTCCCACCTATCGTCGGTTTGCAGTCCGGGCCTCATGTCTGGATGGCGGCGCTGGGCTTCCTGATTACTGCAGTCGGTCTGCCCGTGGTCACCGTCGTGGCCTTGGCCAAAGTTGGTGGCGCCATGGATGCCTTGAGCAGCCCGATCGGTAAAGTCGCCGGTGGCCTGCTCGCTGCGGCGTGCTACCTGGCGGTCGGCCCGCTGTTCGCGACGCCGCGTACCGCCACCGTGTCGTTCGAAGTTGGCCTGGCGCCACTGACTGGCGAAAGCCCGTTGGCGCTGTTCCTCTACAGTTCGGTGTACTTCCTGATTGTGTTCTTCATCTCGCTCTACCCGGGTCGCCTGCTCGATACCGTCGGACGCTTCCTCGCGCCGCTGAAGATCATCGCACTGGCCGCCCTGGGCATCGCCGCGTTCGCTTTGCCAGCAGGTGACATTGGCCATGCAACGCCTGAATATGTGGCGGCACCGTTCTCCCAAGGGTTCATCAATGGTTACCTGACCATGGATACCCTCGGCGCACTGGTGTTCGGCATCGTCATCGTCAATGCCATTCGCTCGCGCGGCGTCGAATCGCCAGCGCTGATCACCCGCTATGCGATCATAGCCGGCTTGATCGCCGGTGTCGGTCTGGCACTGGTGTACGTCAGCCTGTTCCGCCTGGGTTCGGGCAGCCACGAAGTGGCGGCTGGCGCTACCAACGGCGCGGCGGTATTGCACGCCTACGTACAGCACACCTTCGGCTCCCTGGGCAGCGGATTCCTTGCGGTGCTGATTTCCCTGGCGTGCCTGGTGACCGCGGTCGGCCTGACCTGTGCCTGCGCCGAGTACTTCAGCCGAGTGCTGCCGCTGTCCTACAAGACACTGGTGATCATCCTCGCGGTGTTCTCGCTGCTGGTGTCCAACCTGGGCCTGACCAAGCTGATTGCGTTCTCGATCCCGGTGCTCACCGCGATCTACCCACCGTGCATCGTTCTGGTGGCGTTGAGCTTCTGCAAGGACTTCTGGCATGAGCAGGGTCGTATCCTCGGCCCGGTCATGCTGGTGTCGTTCATCTTCGGCCTGATCGACGCCCTCAAGGGTGCAGGCCTGGCGGACTGGATGCCGACGCAAATGGCCCACCTGCCGCTGAGCGAGCAGGGCCTGGCCTGGCTGGTGCCTTCGGTGATGACGCTGGTGGTCGCCGTTGTCTGCGACCGTCTGCTGGGCAAGCGCGAAGAAGCGCTGGCTTAAGCTTTACCGGCCCGTCACAAGCGGGTCTGTGAGCAAAACAGAAATGCCCCGTATCAATCGATACGGGGCATTTTTTTGTGAGGGATGCGGTGTCTTTTTCGTTGAGCTAACGTCGAACCACTACTTGTAGGAACGTGGCTTGCCCGCGAAGGCGGTGTGCCAGCCGATAATTGCTTCGGATATGAAATCGTCTTCGCGGGCAAGCCTCGCTCCTGAAGAGTTACCGTTGCCAACGTCTCACAAGGAATTGCATGTCGTTCATCCAAGCCAACCTGATCCATATCCTCGCCGCCATCTGGTTCGTCATCTGCTGGGGCGGCTACACCCGCTATGCGACCTGGAAAGGCCGTGACACCGCCTGCCTGGCCAGCGTGCTGCATCTGTATCGCGAAGACTGGATGCGCCGCATGCTGCTGCGCGACAACCGCATCGCCGATGCCAGCGTGATCGGCAACCTGGAGCGCAATGCGTCGTTCTTTGCTTCCAGTACCCTGATTATCCTGGCCGGTATTCTCACGGTGCTCGGGGCGTCGGAAAGGGCGGTGTCGTTGCTGGCGGATATTCCGATGGTGCAACAGGCGTCCCAGGGGATGTCGGAGATCAAGTTGTTGTGCCTGGCGCTGGTGTTCGTCTATGCGTTCTTTACCTTTAGCTGGTGCATGCGCCAGTACAACTTTGCGGCCATTCTGGTGGGTTCGGCACCCATGATCGGTGAGCGTCATGTGTCGGAGCAGGAGCGCAAAGCCTTTGCCAACCGTGCGGCCCGGGTTATCTCAATGGCCGCCAACCAGTTCAACTTTGGCCTGCGTTCTTATTATTTCGGCATGACCATGCTGGCCTGGTTCGTCAGCCCTTGGTTGTTCATGTTGATGAGTGCTGGCGTGGTGTTCGTGCTGTACCGCCGTGAGTTTCACTCCGACGTTCTCGATGTGATGGTCTATACCCCTACAGAGGCACCGTTGCCCGAGGTGAGTAAAGAGGCCGCTTGATGAGTATTCCATTCTGGTGCGTGTTTATCAGTGCCGTACTGATTTACGTGGCGCGCATGCCCGTGACCACGGCCATGAAAGAGCAGGGCGGTTACAACAATCACCTGCCGCGCCAACAGCAGGCGCAACTCACAGGTCTGGGCGCGCGCGCGGTGGCGGCCCACCAGAACAGTTTCGAAGCCTTCCTGTTGTTTGCAGTGGGCGTGTTGATGGCCCACACCACGCAAACGGCGGGATGGCTCATCGACTTGCTCGCGATCATCTTTGTGATAGCGCGGGTTATCTACCTGCTGTGCTATTGGAAGGACCTGGCCTGGCAGCGCAGCCTGGTCTGGCTGGTGGGTTTGATCTGCTCGTTGTTGCTGATGATTAGTCCGACTTTTCGAGCCATTTTGCTCTAACGAGTCAATCGCAGATAAAAGAAAACCCGCACTTGGCGGGTTTTCTTTTAACGCAGCGAGAAGCGGCTTATTGCTTCTTGGCAGCTTCTTCTTGTGCGGCTGCGTTCGATTCAGCCTGATCTTTGGCGGCTTCGGCGTTTTCTTTCGCCGCTTCGTTCACTTTATCCTGAGCTTCGCTCATTTTTTCCTGGGCTTGCTCGGCATGTTGGGTAGCATCTTGAGCTTTGTCCTCGGACTTTTTATCGCAGGCAGCGAGACCGAGGGAAGCGGTCAACATCAAGGCAATAGCTAAAGTCTTACGCATGGGGTGTTTCTCCTTATGGAAAATTATCTACTGGCTTTAAGAGCACAGCGGTCAGGGTTAAGTTCCTCAAATCCCTCAGATATATAAGTTTGTTCTAACGCGGAACTTTTACCCGGACCTCAACTTCACTACAGAGCTATAAACAAGAGTCTTTATCAAATGGCTGAAAACCCCGTTTTTGAGCGCGCGACACGATTTCTGTCGGCGCTGCGACATTGTCAGGTGCTCGGTTTGCGCGTTCACAGCGCCAGTGCCGAAGGGCTCACCGTGGTGCTGCCGTACAGCCCGCAGATCGTCGGTAACCCCCAGACCGGCGTGATTCACGGCGGTGTACTGACCACCTTGATGGACACCGCATGTGGCATGTCTACCCTCTGCGTGCTACCGGAGTTCGAAGTCTGCCCGACCCTCGACCTGCGCATCGACTACATGCACGCTGCCGAACCGCATAAGGATGTCTACGGTTTCGCCCAGTGCTATCGGGTCACCACCGATGTGATCTTTGCCCGCGGTTTTGCCTACCAGGATGATCCCGAACAGCCCATAGCCCATGTCGTGGGCACTTTCATGCGCATGGGCAAGGGCATCAAGGGTACCAAGGGTTTTGGCGGCGCCATCGCCGGAGGTGCGGCATGAGTGAGTCGTTCAAGGAGCAAGTGCAACTGGCCCATGAGCGGGGCGAGTACGCGCCGTTGTTGAACCTGATTCCCTACGCCCGGTTGATCGGCGTCGAATGCTCGCGGGTGGGGGATGAGTTGCTGTTTCGCCTGCCGGCCAACAAGGACAACATCGGCAACCCTTTATTGCCGGCCATCCATGGCGGCGTGATCGCCGGCTTCATTGAATTGTCCGCCGCGCTGCACCTGCTGGTGGCGACCGGTTCGCCGGGCGTACCGAAGATTATCGACTTCTCCCTCGATTACCTGCGCGCCGGACAGTTTCGCGATACCTGGGCTCGCTGCCAGGTCTGTCGTCAGGGTCGCCGGGTCGCCAACGTGGCGATTACCGCCTGGCAAAGCACGGAAGCCGAACCCATTGCCACGGCCCGGGCGCATTTCAAACTCGATGAGCCCTTGAAATCCTGAATGGAGCCCCCAACTCTGATGACAACCCGCCGCCGACCCTCAAGGTCGCGGCTTATGCCATCTGATTGGAGTTTGATGACCATGAGTGTGGAAACTCAAAAGGAAACCCTGGGCTTCCAGACCGAGGTGAAGCAACTGCTGCACCTCATGATCCATTCGCTGTATTCCAACAAGGAAATTTTCCTTCGCGAACTGATCTCGAACGCCTCTGACGCTGTAGACAAATTACGTTTCGAAGCGCTGGCCAAGCCGCAATTGCTCGAAGGTGGCGCTGAACTGAAAATCCGTGTGAGCTTCGACAAGGACGCCAAGACCGTCACCCTCGAAGACAACGGCATCGGCATGAGCCGCGAAGACGCGATCACCCACCTGGGCACCATCGCCAAATCCGGTACCGCCGATTTCATGAAGCACCTGACGGGCGACCAGAAGAAAGACTCGCACCTGATCGGTCAATTCGGTGTGGGCTTCTACTCGGCTTTCATCGTTGCCGACAAAGTCGATGTGTACAGCCGTCGTGCCGGCAGCGATGCCAGCGAAGGCGTGCATTGGTCCTCCAAAGGCGAGGGCAATTTCGAAGTCGCAACCATCGACAAGGCCGAGCGCGGCACCCGTATCGTCCTGCACCTGAAATCCGGTGAAGATGAGTTCGCCGATGGCTGGCGCCTTCGCAACATCATCAAGAAGTACTCCGACCACATCGCCTTGCCGATCGAGTTGCCGAAAGAAGTGGCAGCCGTCGAAGGCGAAGAGAAACCAGCCGTTGAGTGGGAAACCGTCAACCGCGCCAGCGCCCTGTGGACCCGTCCGCGTACCGAGATCAAGGACGAGGAATACCAGGAATTCTACAAGCACATCGCCCACGACTTCGAAAACCCGCTGAGCTGGAGCCACAACAAGGTCGAAGGCAAGCTCGAATACAGCTCGCTGCTGTACGTGCCGGCCCGTGCTCCGTTCGACCTGTACCAGCGTGAAGCGCCGAAAGGCCTGAAGCTGTACGTGCAGCGCGTGTTCGTCATGGACCAGGCCGAGTCGTTCCTGCCGCTGTACCTGCGCTTCATCAAGGGCGTGGTCGACTCCAATGACCTGTCGCTGAACGTGTCGCGGGAAATCCTGCAGAAAGACCCGATCATCGACTCCATGAAGTCGGCGCTGACCAAGCGCGTCCTGGACATGCTGGAAAAACTGGCGAAGAACGATCCAGAGCAATACAAAGGCTTCTGGAAAAACTTCGGCCAGGTCATGAAAGAAGGCCCGGCAGAAGACTTCGCCAACAAAGAGAAAATTGCCGGCCTGTTGCGCTTCGCCTCGACCAATGGTGATGATGGCGAGCAGGTTGTCGGCCTGGCCGAGTACCTGGCACGCGCCAAGGAAGGTCAGGACAAGATCTACTACCTGACCGGCGAAACCTACGCGCAGGTCAAGAACAGCCCGCACCTGGAAGTCTTCCGCAAGAAAGGCATCGAAGTGTTGCTGTTGACTGACCGTATCGATGAGTGGCTGATGAGCTACCTCAGCGATTTCGACGGCAAGAGCTTCGTTGACGTGGCACGTGGTGACCTGGACCTGGGCAACCTGGACTCGGAAGAGGACAAGAAAGCCGCGCAAGAAGTCGCCAAGTCCAAGGAAGGTCTGGTCGAGCGTCTGAAGACCGCGCTGGGCGAATCCGTGGCTGAAGTGCGGGTTTCCCATCGCCTGACCGATTCCCCTGCGATCCTGGCCATCGGCGAGCAGGACCTGGGCCTGCAGATGCGTCAGATCCTGGAGGCCAGCGGGCAGAAGGTTCCGGATTCGAAGCCGATCTTCGAATTCAACCCGGCTCACCCGTTGATCGAAAAGCTCGACAGCGAGCAGAGCGACGAGCGCTTCGGCGATCTATCGCACATCCTCTTCGATCAGGCGGCCCTGGCGGCCGGCGACAGCTTGAAGGACCCGGCGGCCTATGTGCGCCGCCTGAACAAGCTGCTGGTTGAACTGTCGGCTTAATCGCGTTGTAGAAAAACCCGCTTCGGCGGGTTTTTTCATTCTGGTGTTTAACAATCAGGAGTCAGAAATGAGCCAAATCACTGTACGTTCTGTTGCCTATCAGATTGACGGCCAGCCCTACGAGAGCCGCCTGGCCTTCGACGCTGACTACAAGGGCCCGCGTCCGGGTTTGTTGATGGCGCCGAACTGGATGGGCGTGGGTGCCGGTGCCGAGGAGATCGCCAAGTCGGTCGCGGCCAAGGGCTATGTGGTGCTGATCGCAGACCTCTACGGCCAATCGGTTCGTCCGCAGAACAACGATGAGGCAGGCGCGGCAATGATGCCGCTGAAGAATGACCGCCCGTTGCTGCGCAAGCGCATGCAAGTGGCTTTCGAACAGTTGCAAGCCCAAGGTGAGGCGGCGGTTGATACGTCGAAACTGGCGACCTTCGGTTTCTGCTTCGGCGGTTGCTGCGCCCTGGAATTCGCCCGTACCGGTGCGCCGGTGAAGGCTGCGGTGTCGTTCCACGGCACCCTCGATACTCCGGACGTCAATGACGCGAAAAACATCAAGGGTTCGGTGCTGGTGCTGCACGGTGCGTCCGATCCATTGGTACCGAAAGAGCAGCTGCCGGCGTTTGAAGATGAAATGAATGCCGCCGGTGTGGATTGGCAGTTGCTGAGCTACGGCGGCGCTTTCCATTCGTTCACCGATCCCCATGCCAACGTACCGGGCATGATGATGTACGACGCCAAGGTCGCCGCCAGGGCGTTCACGTCGATGCACAACCTGCTGGATGAAGTGTTCAAGGGTTAATAGCTGTTTTCAGCCTGGATTCGGTCGGCGTCTTCGCCGGCCTCATCGCGAGCAAGCTCGCTCCCACAGTTGACCGAGTCGACCGCAAGAATTGCGTACGACACCATTCCCCTGTGGGAGCGAGCTTGCTCGCGATGGCGATGTAACGAACACCGAAGAATCTAAGGTAATTCAATCCGCTCAACTTCCCCCGGCACCGTCGGCCAATCCCCGGCCGCCCAGCGTCGACGCGCTTCATCGATGGCAGCCGGATCGCTCGCCACAAAATTCCAGTTGATCCGTCGCGGCCCATCCAGCGGCGCGCCACCAAACAACACCGCATGACTGTCGCTCTCGGCGAACAATGTCATCTCTTGCCCTGGCGGTAACACCACCAGCGAATGCGGGTCTATAGGCTCTCCATCCAGCTGCACCTCACCGCTCAACACATACAGCGCGCGCTCTTCATGCTCGGTGGGAATCAGCAAGGTCGTCGCCGTTTGCAAGGTCAATTCGGCATACAGCGTAGGGGAAAGCACCGGCACCGGCGATTCCAGGCAAAAGCCCGAGCCCGCGATCATGCGGATCTTCACTCCGAGGTTTTCGCTGACCGGCAAGGTACTCGCCGGGTGGTGGCTGTAGTGTCCCGGGCCCTGTTCCTGGTCTTTTGGTGACGCCAGCCAGATCTGCAAGCCGTGCATCGTAAAGCCGCTTTCTTTCAGTGCTTCGGGGGTGCGCTCAACATGAGCGATTGCGCTACCGGCGGTCATCCAGCTGACATCACCGGCATTGACCACCTGATCCGAACCGAGGCTGTCCTTGTGCTGCAACTGGCCTTCAAAGAGATAGGTGAGGGTGGAGAGGCCGATGTGCGGATGCTGGCGGATGTTCATGCCTTCTCCCGCGGCGTAGCGGGTTTGCAGCATGTGGTCGAAAAATACGAATGGCCCGACATTGCGGCATTTGGCTGACGGCAACGGTCGAAGAATCGGCTGGCCTTCGACATCTTCGGCGCGGGGGCGGATCACGAGCGGAGTGTTCATGGTGCGTTCCAGGCTGGGCGGGTGATGCGGTCGAGCATAACCCGCTTGCGCAACCGTTGCCGCTATTGGCTGAACGCGCCTTCGCAGAGGTGGGTTTCGATGCTGACTTCACTGCTGGTCATCAGCTTGTGAACCGGGCAGCGGTCGGCCACTCGGTGCAACTCTTCGCGCTGGGCGTCGGTGAGCACGCCCTTGAGGGTCAGCTTGACGTGCAGTGCGTACTTGCCTTTTTGTTCCTGGCTGTTATCGCGCTTGACCTCCACGCCAACGCCCGTCAGTGCAATGTCCTTTTTCTTTGCGTACATCTTCAAGGTCAGGGCCTTGCAGGCGCCCAGCGCGGCATCGAAGTAATCGTGTGGCTCCGGGGCCGAACCTTCGCCGCCTGCGGTTACAGGCGCATCGGCAAAGAGTTCGTGGTCATCGATTTGTACGGTATGGCGAAAACCTTCGGCGGAAACGGTGTTGACGGTAACGGTCATGGAAAACCTCGCAGGCAACTGGAAACGTCATTCGATCAAAAAAGACCGTGAAGGTATAGAGCGTGGCTGCAATCGTGCGTTCCAGGATAAAAAAAGCCCCGCATTTGCGGGGCTTCTATCAGCTGCCTTTGACAGTCTTGCCGTTGACCTTGCCGTCCAGGAGCATGATGTTGTACTCCTTGCCGTCGGTCTCGACCTGTTGCAGGCGAACCAGCAGGTAATCCCAATCCTTGGCGAACCACAGCACGGTGATGCGCTTGCTTTGTGTTGGGTCGCGTACGCGCTCGACCTTGATCGCATCGATCTGGCCGGCCTTGGTGTCGACTTTTTCCGAACCCAGCACGCGGAAGTCATAGGTATCGACTTCGCCATCATCGACCACCTGATAGCTCATGCTTTTCTTGCCAGCGGCCACGTCATGCTGCAGCGCCAGCTGGTAGGTGGATTTGTCGAGCATGCCGCGGTTGAGCGGGATATTGACCGCGTCGCCACGATCGGTGCCGGTGACCTTCTTGGCGGTCCAGTCGAAGTCCAGGTCGGCTTTCTTGGCTTTGCCCAGGCCGCCACGCTCGAAGTGGTAGGACTGTGGCAGCAGGGTGTCCTTGTCGACGGTCAGGGTGCTTTCTTCGGACAGGCTGGCGATCATCATCGACGCCTTGAAGTTGAGCTTCCAGACGCCGTTGGCTTCCTTGGTCAGGCTGCGTTCAGCCGTGCCGCTCATGGGCAACTGCTTCCAGTCGGCGGTGTAGCTGGCGGAGAAAGGTTGAAGGTCTGCAGCCTGTGCGAAGGGCAAGGCGAGCAGAGCACAAGCGAAGAGCAGGGCGCGACGCATAAAATCTCCTAGGTTCGAATCAAGTGGCCGCTGGGCGCAAGCAACTGTCCATCCAGTAAAGCACCTTGTGCACCGAGCGATAGCCGGCCTTCGGCAAACCATCGTACGGCCATGGGGTAGATCAGGTGTTCCTGCACATGGACCCGCTGCGCCAGGCTCTGTGGCGAGTCGTGCAACTCTACCGGTATTACTGCTTGTACGACCAGTGGTCCGCCATCGAGTTCCTCGGTGACGAAGTGCACGGAGCAGCCGTGCTCGGCATCGCCGGCCTCCAGCGCGCGCTGATGAGTGTGTAACCCCTTGTATTTGGGTAGCAGCGAGGGATGGATATTGAGCAGGCGACCCGCGTAGTGGCGTACGAAGTCAGCGCTGAGAATGCGCATGAATCCGGCCAGCACCACGAGTTTGGGATTGAAGGCGTCGATCAGTTCGATCAGCGCGGCGTCGAAGGCCTCGCGGCCCTCGAAAGCCTTGTGATCCAGGGTGCGGGTGTCGATACCCGCGTCCCTGGCGCGTTGCAGGCCATAAGCGTCGGCGCGGTTGGAAATCACCGCAGCGACGCGGACCGGGCTGTCGCCGGTCCGCGTGCTGTCGATCAAGGCCTGCAAGTTGCTTCCGGTGCCGGACAACAGCACCACGACATCACAGGTCTGGGACATCTGCTCTTGCATCAGTGTGCCTTGAGGTTCTTCAGTTCAACCTGGGCTGCGCCTTCGGCAGCGGTGGCGATCTGACCGATGACCCAAGGCTGCTCGCCAGCTTCACGCAGCACGTTCAGCGCGGTTTCCACGTGCTCTTGAGCGACGCAGATGACCATGCCCACGCCGCAGTTCAGTACGCGGTGCATTTCGTTTTCGTCGACGTTGCCTTTTTCCTGCAGCCAGTCGAACACCGCAGGGCGGGTCCAGCTTGCCACGTCAACCACGGCTTGTGCGCCTTTTGGCAGAACGCGCGGGATGTTGTCGAGCAGGCCACCACCGGTGATGTGGGCCATGGCTTTCACGGCGCCGGTGTCCTTGATCAGCTTGAGCAGCGGCTTCACGTAGATACGGGTCGGGGCCATCAGCAGGTCGGTCAGCGGCTTGCCGTCGAGCTGGATGTTCTCGATGTCGGCGCCGGACACTTCGATGATCTTGCGGATCAGCGAGTAGCCGTTGGAGTGCGGGCCGGAAGACGGCAGGGCGAGCAGGGCGTCGCCGGCAGCGACTTTGGAACCGTCGATGATCTCGGCTTTTTCCACGACGCCGACGCAGAAGCCGGCCAGGTCGTAGTCTTCGCCTTCGTACATGCCAGGCATTTCAGCGGTTTCGCCGCCCACCAGGGAGCAACCCGACAGTTCGCAGCCTGCGCCGATGCCGGTCACGACCTGGGCGGCGGTGTCGACGTTCAGTTTGCCGGTAGCGTAGTAGTCGAGGAAGAACAGCGGCTCGGCGCCGCACACCACCAGGTCGTTGACGCACATGGCAACCAGGTCGATGCCGATGCTGTCGTGCTTGTTCAGGTTCAATGCCAGGCGCAGCTTGGTGCCGACGCCGTCAGTACCGGAAACCAGCACGGGCTGCTTGTAGCCGGCCGGGATTTCGCAGAGGGCGCCGAAACCGCCCAGGCCGCCCATGACTTCCGGGCGCGCAGTGCGCTTGGCGACGCTCTTGATGCGTTCGACCAATGCTTCACCGGCGTCGATGTCTACACCGGCGTCCTTGTAGCTCAGGGAGGGTTGCTTGCTCATGATCCAGGCCTTTAGGGGGGGGGATTTCTGGGTAACGACCGAGTCCATCGGGACCGTCGAAATCGACGAAGGTGATTGCCTCACGCGATATTCGAGGGTGCCCGGCTGTTGCCGGTCTGCGAAGGCGCGCGATTTTATCAGGCTTGAAGGGCAGCGGCCATCCTCACGCCGACGGCAGGGGGCATATCGGTCGAAAAAAACCGCCATTACCCGGTATGGATGACATCCTGCTCGCCTCTACGGGTTGTCGTCATTAACCGTCTATCGTTAGCACAGTGCGAAAACTTACCCGGGGCGTGTGAATGTTTTACATCGGGCGATGGTCACAGCCTTGCCCGATCGTCTTCATGCGGTCTGTTCCAGCCGCCTTTGTTCTCAGGAATCTTCCATGGGTTTTTGTAAATTCTTGTTTGTGGGCTGTTTGTCACTGGTTAGCTTGATAAGCCACGCTGAAACCGTCAAAGGCCTTTATCAAGTTCGCGAACCGGTCAACGGCCAGTCGCCAGAGGAGCGTGAGCAAGCCACGCAGCGGGCGCTCGATACGCTGGTTGTGCGCCTGACCGGCGATCCCAAGGCACCACAGAGTCCGGGGCTGGCGGCGATTCGCAACGACCCGCAGCAAATCATCAGCCAGTACGGCTTCGAGGCTGGCCCGCCGGAAGTGCTGAAAGTCGATTTCGACCCTGGCACCACCGCGCAGGCCTTGCGTCGGGCCGGGTTGGCGACGTGGGGTGCCAATCGACCGTCGATCCTGGGTTGGTGGTTGAACGACTTCTCCGAGGGTTCAAGCCTGGTGGGCGATGGACAGGCCGGTGCGGCACCCCTGCGCCGCGCCGCGCAGCATCGTGGCTTGCCCCTGCGTCTGCCGCTGGCGGATTTGAACGAACAAATCGTCGGCACCGCGCCAAATCTGGAAAGTGCCGATCCGTCGGCTCTGCGCAGCGCCTCGCAGCGTTACAATGCCGACGCCTTGCTGACGGTCCATGCTCGAGAAGAGGGTGGCCAATGGCAAGCCAAGTGGCAGTTGTGGCTGGGCGATCAGAAAGAGGCCGGAAGCGCCCAGGGCGCCGATCAAGCCGCTTTGGCCGACGCGGTGATGCTGGCGGTCAATCAGCGACTGGCGCCTCGATTCGTCACCAAGCCCGGGGCATCGGCTGCACAGTTGCTGGAAGTCCAGGGCATGAACCTGGAGCGGTATGCGGCTCTTGGGCGTTTGCTGGAGCCTTTCGGCGGTCGTCCGCAAAGTGTTAACGGCGACCGGATTCTTTATCGGGTCAACGGCAGTACCGATCAACTGCGCGCGCAATTGTCGCTGGCCAGGTTGCAGGAAGTTGCGGTGGAGCCGGCTTCGGTGCCGGTGGTACCGGTCCAGCCGGTAGCCGGTGGCTCCGTCCCCGCGGTAGCGCCTGCGCCTGCGCCGGCACCGACGCCGCAAATGCGTTTCCGCTGGTAGGTTTTTCTTTCTTTATATAGAAGCAATGGAGTGGTTCATGGCCGATACGCGGCGTTGGTTCTGGTTGGGTGGAGTGCTGTTGCTCTGCGCGTTTATCTGGCTGTTGCACCCGATCCTCACGCCGTTCCTGGTGGCGTTGTTGTTGGCCTATCTGTTTGACCCCTTGGTGGATCGGTTGGAAAAAGCCGGCCTGTCACGGACCTGGGGCGTGATTGCGGTATTTGCCCTGTTCACCCTGATCTTCACTGCGCTGTTGCTGGTGTTGGTGCCGATGCTCGCCAAGCAGTTGTTTCGCTTGTATGAGCTGGCGCCACAGATGCTCGATTGGCTGCAGCACACCGCATTGCCATGGGCGCAATCGAAGTTCGGCTTGTCGGAGGGCTTCTGGAAGTTCGACAAGCTCAAGGCCGCGATCAGTGAGCACATGGGGCAGACCACCGACATCGTTGGCGTGGTGCTGAGCCAGGCGACGGCCTCGGGCCTGGCCTTGATTGGCTGGCTGGCGAACCTGGTGCTGATTCCGGTGGTGAGTTTCTACTTGCTGCGGGACTGGGACCTGATGATGGCCAAGGTCCGCAGCCTGCTGCCTCGCGATCGTGAAGAGCGCGCCGTGTCATTGGCCGCGGAGTGCCATGAAGTGCTCGGCGCCTTCGTGCGCGGGCAATTGCTGGTAATGGTCGCGTTGGGCGTGATCTACGCCGCGGGCCTGATGCTGGTGGGGCTGGAGTTGGGCCTGTTGATCGGGATGATTGCCGGCCTGGCGGCGATTGTGCCGTACATGGGCTTTATCATTGGCATTGGCGCGGCGCTGATTGCCGGCCTGTTCCAGTTTGGCGGCGATTTGTATCCCATGATGGGGATTGTCGCGGTGTTCATGGTCGGTCAGGCGCTGGAGGGCATGGTGCTCACGCCATTACTGGTGGGGGACCGCATCGGCTTGCATCCGGTGGCGGTGATCTTTGCGATTCTGGCCGGCGGCGAACTCTTTGGTTTTACCGGTGTGTTGCTGGCACTGCCCGTGGCGGCGGTGATCATGGTGCTGCTGCGCCATGTGCATGATTTGTATAAGGATTCCGGCATGTACAGTGGTGTGGACGAATCAGAGCTCCAGGCGGGGTCGAGGGCAGCCCGGAACAACGCCCGGTAGCGGCCCATGGTGCCAAAGAGTCTGTCATAAAACCGGTGCGCTAACGCAAACCTTTGATTTTGCTTGTGGTCTGTCGCATTGTGCGGTCGGCTTCACGGGTATAAACTTCGCAAACTTTACACAGAGGCCACTAACGGTTCCTTTGGAACTGTTCAGTCAGCATGAAACCGATTCAGCTGCCCCTAGGTGTGCGTCTGCGTGACGACGCCACCTTCATCAACTACTACCCAGGCGCCAATGCCGCTGCACTCGGCTATGTCGAGCGGCTGTGCGAAGCCGACGCCGGCTGGACCGAAAGCCTGATTTACCTCTGGGGCAAGCACGGGGTAGGGCGCACGCATCTGTTGCAGGCCGCGTGCCTGCGTTTCGAACAGATGGGCGAACCGGCGGTTTACCTGCCGCTGGCCGAGTTGATGGATCGCGGCATCGAGATTCTCGACAACCTTGAGCAATACGAGCTGGTCTGCCTGGACGACTTGCAGGCGGTGGCAGGCAAGTCTGACTGGGAAGAAGCGTTGTTTCACCTGTTCAACCGGCTGCGTGACAGTGGTCGGCGCCTGCTGATTGCCGCATCGACTTCGCCACGGGAGTTGCCGGTAAAGCTGGCAGATCTAAAGTCGCGCCTGACCCTGGCGCTGATATTCCAGATGCGCCCACTCTCCGACGAAGACAAGTTGCGCGCCCTGCAGCTGCGTGCCTCACGTCGTGGACTGCACCTGACCGACGAAGTCGGGCACTTCATCCTCACCCGCGGTACCCGCAGCATGAGCGCGTTGTTCGAACTGCTCGAGCAACTCGACCAGGCCTCACTTCAAGCGCAGCGCAAGCTGACTATTCCGTTCCTGAAAGAAACCCTGGGCTGGTAGCCAGGCCCTGTAAATTCAGGGCCTGAAGCGATTTTCGACATATTCAAGGCGTCAGAAAATCCGCTTTCCTGTCGGGTGCAGGCTACGCGAGTGTCTAGAACAGGCTTTAGCGCTTAGATGTTATCGGGAAACCAAGAAGTCACAAAAAGTTCGATTGAATTTGCAAATGAGAATGATAGAAGGCATAGTCGCGGCTCTTGATAACTTATTCAGCCACGGTCGTGCCCATGCTAAATCGCTTTGCACCCCTCGTGCCCCTCGCACTCGTTACCCTGTTGTTCGGTTGCGCTGCCCACACCCCGGTGTCCGAGCAAGCGCAACAACAGCAGGCTCAATATTCCGATACTGCCCAGTCTTCCGCTCTCTATAAGCAAGCGCTTGAGCTCGAAGAAGCGGCCACCGAAAAAGAACTGGCCAGCTTCGCCGACGGCAAGTCGTACCAGCTTCCGGTTCTGGCCGACAGCATCCTCGAACGCGGCATGTCCCTGATCGGTACCCGTTACCGTTTCGGCGGCACCTCCGAAGCCGGTTTCGATTGCAGCGGTTTCATCGGTTACCTGTTCCGTGAAGAAGCCGGCATGAACCTCCCGCGCTCAACCCGCGAAATGATCAACGTGGACGCGCCGCTGGTTTCGCGCAGCAAACTCGAGCCAGGCGACCTGTTGTTTTTCGCCACCAACGGTCGTCGCGGTCGCGTCAGTCACGCCGGGATCTACCTGGGTGACAACCAGTTCATCCATTCCAGCAGCCGCAAAAGCGGTGGTGTGCGCATCGATAACCTCGGTGACAGCTACTGGAGCAAGTCCTTCATCGAAGCCAAGCGTGCACTCGCCATGGCTCCCGCCGCGACGCCAATCGTTACGGCTCGCAAGTAAGCGCACATTTCGTAAGGCGAACTTAAAGTCTTACTTGAAGTTTGCCTGATAAGCGCTAAAATTCTGATCATGAATGATGGCAAACCGCCTGCGTAACGCGCAGGCGGTTTTCTTTTCTGCGCTCCCGCAGAAATTAGCCGCAGCCTGATCAGGATGCTCTGCTTATGACGATGTCGGCCCGCCTCGCAATCATGCTGTTCGCAGTGCTGCTCAGTGCTTGTGCCAGCCGTACTCCGCCGCCTGCGCCGGTGGTGCGCGCGCCCATCGTATTCAGTTCCTCCCAGGACTTTTCGCCTGAAGCACAAGACGTGCTGTTTCGCGCGTTGGGACTGGTCGGCACACCTTATCGCTGGGGCGGCAACACGCCGGATTCCGGATTCGATTGCAGTGGCCTGATTGGCTACGTCTACCGTGACATGACCGGTATTTCCCTGCCCCGCACCACCCGTGAAATGATCACGATGCAAGCGGCCGATGTCGGCAAGGAAGGCCTGCAAACCGGTGACCTGATCTTCTTCGCCACCAATGGCGGTTCCCAGGTCAGCCATGCCGGCATCTATGTCGGTGAAGGCCGCTTCGTGCATGCGCCGGCTACCGGTGGTACGGTCAAGCTCGACAGCTTGTCCAAGGCTTATTGGCAAAGAGCCTACCTGAGTGCCAAGCGCGTCCTGCAACCCGAGCATCTGGCGCGCAATCCGTAACCGCCGGAGGGTGTAGTCATGACCGCCCGCACGCTCAATCTCGACGATTCGCTCTATCAGTACCTGCTCGACGTCTCCCTGCGCGAAACGCCGGTGCTCAAGCGCTTGCGCGACGAAACCCAGGCGCTGCCCATGGCGCGCTGGCAGGTGGCGCCGGAGCAGGGGCAGTTTCTCGCCTTGCTGGTAAAGCTCACCGGTGCCCGACGTTTGCTGGAAGTCGGCACTTACACCGGTTACAGCGCTCTGTGCATGGCGGCGGCATTGCCGGATGACGGCTCGCTGATCTGCTGTGACATTCCCGGGGATTACAACGCCATCGCGCGCCGCTATTGGCAGGAGGCGGGCCTGTGCGGGCGAATCGACCTGCGTTTGGCACCGGCGCTGGAAACTCTTGGCAATCTGGATGAGCCAGGCCAGTTCGATCTGGTGTTCATCGATGCCGACAAGGCAAATTACCCAGCCTACCTGGAGCAAGCGCTACGCCTGTTGCGTACCGCAGGTCTGGTGGTCTTCGACAACACGCTGTGGAGTGGCCGGGTGCTTGAGGACAATCCCGAGAGCGCCGATACCCGGGCCATCCAGGCGCTCAATCGTGCCTTGAAGGATGACGCGCGGGTGGATCTGTCGCTGTTGCCGCTGGGGGATGGGCTCACACTCTGCCGTAAACGCTAATGGCGTGATGCCGGGTGTGGCGCACCGCTGGCTCCTACACGGTGTGATTTGTCTGCGGCTATTTAACCGCCGACACCCGCCACACCTTGTTCCCCACATCATCGGCCACCAGCAAGGCGCCTTGCTGATCGATCACCACGCCCACCGGCCGGCCCATGGCTTTTTCCTCGTGATTGAGGAACCCGGTGAGCACATCCACCGGTTGCCCGTTCGGCTTGCCGCCGCTGAAGGGCACGAAAATCACTTTGTAACCGCTGTGCGGCTTGCGATTCCATGAGCCATGCTGGCCGATGAACGCGCCTTCCTTGAACTGCGCCGGCAACCTGTTGCCTTCGGCAAACGTCAGGCCCAGTGAGGCGGTGTGGGGGCCTACCGCGTAGTCCGGGGCAATCGCCCTGGCCACCAGGTCGGGGTTTTGCGGTTCGACGCGCACGTCGACGTGCTGGCCGTAATAACTGAACGGCCAGCCATAGAAAGCGCCATCTGTCACCGAGGTGATGTAGTCCGGCACCAGGTCGCTGCCGATTTCGTCCCGCTCGTTGACGGCTGTCCACAGTGCACCGCTTCGCGGCTCCCAGGCCATGCCGTTGGGGTTGCGCAGGCCTGATGCGAAGATCCGGTGGTTGCCGGTGGCGCGATCCACTTCCCAGATCGCTGCGCGCCCTTGCTCCTGGTCCATGCCGTTTTCACCGATGTTGCTGTTGGAGCCCACCGTGACGTACAGCTTGCTGCCGTCCTTGCTGGCGATGACGTTCTTGGTCCAATGGTGATTCAGGGTTCCCCCCGGCAGGTCGACGACCTTGATCGGTTTTGTCTTGATGGCCGTGTCGCCATTTTCATAGTGGAAGCGCAGCAGGCGGTCGGTGTCGGCAACGTACAGGTCATTGCCGACCAAGGTCATGCCAAAAGGCGAGTTGAGGTTTTCCAGGAATACCGTGCGGGTTTCGGCAATGCCATCGTGGTTGCTGTCGCGCAGCAGTGTGATGCGGTTCGGGCTCGGCACGGCGGCACCGGCGCGGCCCATGACTTTCTTGGTGATCCAGCCCTTGATGCCTTTATTGTCATCGGGTTTGGGCGGGGCGTTTGTTTCGGCGACCAGCACGTCGCCATTGGGCAGCACGTACAGCCAGCGCGGATGATCGAGGTTCTCGGCAAATGCGCCGACCTGAGTGCCGCTGGCTGCGACGGGTTTTGCGCCGTCCGTCCAGCCGATGGCCGGGGCGATGTTCATCGTCGGGAAGAGTGTCTTGTTCGGTTCCGGAAGCTTGGGGGACGGCCCGGTGCCGTCGATGACTTGAAAGCGGGCGGTTTCGCCACAGGCGGCGAGCCCTCCCGCTAATGCGATAACGAAAACCAGCTGGGACGTACGCATTGCTGAGCTTCCCTATGAATGAAGTGACTTAAATCATAGAGAAGCGTGACAGCCCGATGGTTCAACCTCAGCCCCGAGCTTCCTTGAGCAGCACGGCGATACCGGGGTGATAGTGACCGGCTTCGTTGCGCAATTTGCGATAGGCATAGGGGAAATACCAGGCCACGGCGCAGCAGTGCTCCTTTTGCAAGTCATCGACCATGTCCTGGAGTTCTTCGGGGGTGGCGCCTTGCTGGCTCTTGTGCGGTGCGACGAACAGGCAGCCGATTTTCAGGTCGCTGGCGTAGCTGATTTTTTTTGCGTCGCCGGTGATGTCCTGCAGGGCCTGGGTCAGGTTCAGGCTGTTGACCCGCGGCCAGCGTTGGGTGGTCTGCAGCCAGGCGCGTGCTTCGGTCGTGGCGATAAACAGATCGGCGCGGCCATTGCGTTCGCCTTCTTCGGTCTGTTTGCGCGTGGGCGATTGTTGCAGTGTGATCATTTCGGCCATCCATGCCGCGGCGGATAGCAGGCCCAGGTTGGCTTTTTCGTCGAGCCAGTAGGGTGTCTCGCTGTCGCCGCGCACGGCGTTGTAGCGGTCGATACAGTCGAACCAGCGTTCCAGTACCGGACGCAGGAATTCCAGCTTCGGATTGCTGATGATCATGCCTTGCATGGGGCTCACCCTTGTTCTTGTGTTGTGAGGTTGTGGCAGATTGATATCACTGCTGCGAGTGTGACACAAGATTGACGTCATTTATGGATGGATGGCAGTTATTCGTTCCAACACCCGGTTCTCAATTGACGCTCCACCCCCAACCCTCTAACCTTCGCCGCTTGTTTCAGGTGCTCTGTGACTTGGGTCGACAGAGTGAAACAGGGAAGCCGGTGAGTGAGCGCTTTGTTCGATGAAGCCCTGCGATCCCGGCGCTGCCCCCGCAACGGTAAATGAGTGAAAACTGCGTCTGAAGCCACTGCGTCGATCTGTGACGCGGGAAGGCGCGCAGTCTGGCATCACGCCGCTCATGAGCCCGGAGACCGGCCTGATCCATCCAAGCGGCATCACGGTGGGCGATGCCAGGCTTCTTGCCGTCTATTCTTGTGCCTGCCCGCCGTTAATCCTGCCTCAACGGAGAGCTCCCCCATGTCTGATACCCCTGATCGTGACGAACGTCATCTGGCGCGCATGCTGCGCAAAAAAGCTGTGATCGACGAACGCATCGCCAATTCGCCGAACGAATGCGGCTTGCTGTTGGTGCTGTCCGGCAATGGCAAGGGCAAGAGCAGCTCGGCGTTCGGCATGCTTGCGCGTGCCATGGGGCATGGCATGCAGTGCGGCGTGGTGCAGTTCATCAAGGGGCGCAACAGCACCGGTGAGGAGTTGTTCTTCCGACGCTTCCCCGAGCAGGTGCGTTTTCATGTGATGGGCGAGGGCTTCACCTGGGAGACCCAGGATCGCCAGCGCGATATCGCCGCTGCCGAAGCGGCCTGGGCAGTGTCGCAGCAACTGCTGCGCGATCCTTCGATCGGCCTGGTGGTGCTGGACGAACTGAACATCGCCCTCAAGCACGGCTACCTCGATCTCGATCAGGTGCTCAGCGATTTGCAAGCGCGCCCGCCCATGCAGCATGTAGTGGTCACCGGTCGCGGCGCCAAGCCGGAGATGGTCGAGCTGGCCGATACCGTCACCGAAATGGGCATGATCAAGCACGCCTTCCAGGCCGGTATCAAGGCGCAAAAAGGCGTCGAGCTGTGAACCAGCCTCGACATTGCCCGGCGGTGCTGATTGCCGCGCCGGCGTCCGGTCAGGGCAAGACCACCGTGACCGCCGCGCTGGCCCGGTTGCATCGTAACCAGGGACGCAAGGTTCGCGTGTTCAAGTGCGGCCCGGACTTTCTCGATCCGATGATCCTCGAACGCGCCAGCGGTGCGCCGGTGTATCAGCTGGACATGTGGATGGTCGGCGAGCAGGACAGTCGCCGCCTGTTGTGGGAGGCCGCCGGCGACGCCGACCTGATCCTGATCGAAGGCGTCATGGGGCTGTTCGACGGTACGCCGTCCAGCGCCGATCTGGCGCGGCATTTCGAGGTGCCGGTACTCGCGGTGATCGACGGCACCGCCATGGCCCAGACTTTTGGCGCCCTGGCCCTGGGCCTGGCGCGCTATCAGCCGGACTTGCCGTTTGCCGGCGTGCTGGCCAATCGTGTGGGCACCTTGCGCCACGCGCAACTGCTCGAAGGCAGTCTGACCGAAGGCCTGCGCTGGTACGGCGCCTTGTCCCGGGAGACCGGGATCGAATTGCCGAGTCGACACCTGGGCCTGGTGCAGGCCAGCGAGTTGAATGACCTGGATGTGCGCCTCGATGCGGCGGCCGACGCCCTGGCCAGCAGTTGTGAAGTCGCGCTCCCGCCGGCGGTGGAGTTCGCCGCGCCCGATGTGCTGGCGGTTGACCCCTTGCTGGCTGGCGTGCGCATTGCCGTGGCCCGTGACGAAGCGTTTGCCTTTACCTATGGCGCCAGCCTCGATTTGCTGCGGGCGATGGGCGCCGAACTGCGGTTTTTCTCGCCGATCCGTGATGCAGGTTTGCCAGAGGCCGACAGCTTGTACCTGCCGGGTGGCTATCCGGAATTGCACCATGTGGCCCTGTCGCAAAACACCTCGATGTTGGCCGCGATCCGCGCTCACTACGCCGCGGGCAAACCCTTGCTGGCGGAATGTGGCGGGATGCTTTATCTGCTCGATTCGTTGACCGATGTTGAAGGGGCGCGCGCGGAACTGGTCGGCTTGCTGGCGGGTGATGCGGTGATGCAAAAGCGCTTGGCGGCTCTGGCGCTGCAAGCGGTTGAGCTGCCGGAAGGTTCTTTGCGCGGGCATACCTATCACCACTCGTTGACCACGACCGAGCATGTTCCGATTGCCCGTGGCCTGAGTCCTAACGGCGGGCGCGGGGCAGAGGCGGTTTATCGCGAGGGGCGGATGACGGCCTCTTACGTACACTTCTATTTTCCGTCCAATCCATCGGCGATTGCCGCGCTGTTTGCACCTGACCTTTCGGGCGCCTTCGCTGGCGAGCCAGCTCCTACAAAGGATCACATAACCCCTGTAGGAGCTGGCTTGCCAGCGAAGAGGCCATGACCGACAACGCCTTTTCCGACGCCGAACGCGCAGCGGTCTACCGCGCCATCGGCGAACGCCGCGACATGCGTCACTTCGCTGGCGGCACGGTCGAGCCCGAATTGCTGCGGCGCCTGCTCGAGGCTGCGCATCAGGCCCCGAGTGTCGGCCTGATGCAGCCCTGGCGCTTCATCCGCATCAGCGACCCCGCCTTGCGCAGCCAGATCCAGCGGCTGGTGGAGCAGGAACGTATCCGCACCGCCGAGGCCCTGGGTGAGCGCACCGACGAATTCATGCAGCTCAAGGTCGAAGGCATCAACGATTGTGCCGAGGTACTGGTCGCGGCGCTGATGGACGATCGCGAACGGCATATCTTCGGTCGTCGTACCCTGCCGGAAATGGACCTGGCCTCGTTGTCCTGCGCGATCCAGAACCTCTGGCTGGCGTCCCGCGCCGAAGGGCTGGGCATGGGCTGGGTCTCGCTGTTCGAACCACAAGCCCTGGCAGACCTGCTGGGTCTTCCGCCTGGCGCCAAGCCCTTGGCCATTCTCTGCCTGGGACCGGTCAAGGCCTTCTATCCGGCGCCGATGCTGGTACTCGAAGGCTGGGCGCAGGCGCGTCCGCTGAGTGAGCTGTTGTATGAAAATTATTGGGGAGTGAGTCAATGAGTGTGGCGTTGTTGAGTGTCGCCGCGGTAGCGCTGGATGCGCTGCTGGGTGAACCCAAGCGCTGGCATCCGCTGGTGGCGTTCGGCCGTTTTGCCGAGCGCATCGAGCAACGTTTCAACGGCGGCGGTCGCGGCTGGCGCAGCCATGGGGTGACCGCGTGGGTCATCGCCGTGTTGCCGCTGACCCTGTTGGCCACCGCATTTTCCTGGGCGCCTTACGTCGGCTGGATCGTCGAGATTCTCGCGCTCTATTGCGCCCTGGGCATGCGCAGCCTCGGCGAGCACGTCACGCCGGTGGCCAAGGCCTTGCGCAGCGATAATCTTGAAGAGGCGCGCCAACGCGTGAGTTACCTGGTCAGCCGCAAAACCACTGATCTGGATGAAACCGCCGTGGCCCGCGCCGCCACCGAATCGGTGCTGGAAAACGGCAGCGACGCGGTGTTCGCCGCGCTGTTCTGGTTTGCCGTGGCCGGTGCGCCGGGCGTGGTGCTCTACCGTTTGAGCAACACCCTGGACGCGATGTGGGGCTATCGCAACGAACGCTTCGAGCGATTCGGCTGGGCGGCGGCGAAGATCGACGACGTGCTCAATTACATTCCGGCGCGCCTGGTGGCGCTGACCTATGCGCTGTTGGGCAAAACCCGCTTGGCGTTGAAATGCTGGCGCACCCAGGGGCCAACCTGGGACAGCCCGAATGCCGGCCCGGTGATGGCGGCGGGTGCCGGTGCGTTGGGCGTCGAGCTGGGCGGGCCGGCGATTTATCACGGTGAACTGCATCAGCGCCCGATGCTGGGCGAGGGCGTGCCGGCGGATGCCGACGCCATCGACCGCGGCTGGCAACTGGTGCAGCGTGGGGTATGGTTGTGGCTGCTGATTCTGTGCGTGGGGTCTGAATTTTATGCTTGAGCACGGCGGACGATTGCGCAAGGCGGCGCACGATTACGGCATCGACGAAGCCGATTGGCTCGACCTGTCCAGCGGCCTGGCGCCCTGGCCGTTTCCCGTGCCGGACATCCCGCAACGGGCCTGGGCGCGGTTGCCGGAAACCGATGACGGCCTGGAGCAGGCGGCCTGCGACTACTACGGGACCCTGCAGGCACTGCCGGTTGCCGGTTCGCAAATGGCCATCCAGTTGCTGCCGCGTTTGCGCCGGGCAGGCAAGGTCGGCGTGCTGTCGCCCTGTTATGCCGAACATGCCGAAGCGTGGCGCCGTAATGGCTACATCGTGCGCGAGGTGCTGGAGCAGGAGGTCGACTTCTTCGTCGACAGTCTCGACGTGCTGGTGGTGGTCAACCCGAACAACCCGACCGGGCTGAACCTTACGCCCGCCCGTCTGCTCGACTGGCATTCGCGTCTGGCCCCGCGCGGTGGCTGGCTGGTGGTGGACG
The DNA here is from genome assembly GCF_044744285.1 of Pseudomonas sp. NPDC087336. Lineage (NCBI taxonomy): Bacteria > Pseudomonadati > Pseudomonadota > Gammaproteobacteria > Pseudomonadales > Pseudomonadaceae > Pseudomonas > Pseudomonas sp. NPDC087336. The sequence goes on from NZ_JBIUYA010000044.1 coordinate 23,593, forward strand.
AGGCCTTCATGGACAACACGCCGCACCTGAGTGTGGCGCCGTTTGCCCATCAGGTCGGTTTGATCGTGCTGCGATCCTTTGGCAAGTTTTTCGGCCTGGCCGGTGTGCGCCTGGGTTTTGTCCTGGCCGAGCGCAAGTTGCTCAAATTGCTCGCCGAGCAGGTGGGGCCGTGGGCGGTCAGCGGACCGACCCGGGTGCTGGGCCAGGCGTGCCTGCGCGACACCGAGGGGCACGTGCGACAGCGAGTGCGCGCCGATGAGGCCAGTGAGCGGCTGGCAACCTTGTTGACCCGGCACGGCTTCCAACCCCAGGGTGGTTGCGCCCTGTTCCAATGGCTGATCACCGAGCGCGCCGAAGTGCTGCACGAGTTCATGGCCCGGCGCGGCATTCTGTTGCGCCTGTTCACCCACAACAGCAGCCTGCGTTTCGGTTTGCCTGGGGATGAAGCCGACTGGGCGCGGCTGGATGCAGCGTTCGACGCCTTCGCCAGGGAAAGCCAATGACTACCTTGATGGTGCAGGGCACCACGTCCGACGCCGGTAAAAGCACGCTGGTGACGGCGCTGTGCCGCTGGGTGACGCGCCAGGGTGTCAGCGTGGTGCCGTTCAAGCCGCAGAACATGGCGCTCAACAGCGCGGTGACTGCCGACGGTGGCGAGATCGGTCGCGCGCAAGCGGTGCAGGCCCAGGCCGCCTTTCTTGAACCTCACACCGACATGAATCCGGTGCTGCTCAAGCCCAACAGCGATACCGGCGCCCAGGTGATCATCCATGGGCGTGCGGTCACCACGATGAACGCCGTGGCCTATCACGACTACAAGGCCATCGCGATGCAAGCGGTGCTGGCCTCCCATGAGCGCTTGAGCGCGGCGTACCCGGTGGTGATGGTCGAGGGCGCGGGATCACCGGCCGAGATCAACCTGCGCGCTGGTGACATCGCCAACATGGGCTTCGCCGAAGCGGTGGATTGCCCGGTGGTGCTGATCGCCGACATCAATCGGGGCGGGGTTTTCGCCCACCTGGTCGGCACCCTGGAACTGCTGTCGGCCACCGAGCAAGCGCGGGTCAAAGGCTTCATCATCAACCGTTTTCGCGGTGACATCGCCCTGCTGCAACCCGGTCTCGACTGGCTGGAGGCGCGCACTGGCAAACCGGTGATCGGGGTGCTGCCGTACGTGATGGACCTGCACCTGGAGGCCGAGGACGGCATCGATCAGCGCCAGGCTGACAAGGCCGGGCAACTATTGAAAGTGGTGGTGCCGGTGTTGCCGCGCATCAGCAACCACACCGATTTCGATCCACTGCGCCTGCACCCGCAAGTGGATCTGCAATTCATCGGCCCCGGCCAGGCGATTCCAGCGGCCGACCTGATCATTCTTCCCGGCTCGAAAAGCGTGCGCAGCGATCTGGCGTACCTGCGCGCCCATGGTTGGGACACCGCGATCTCCCGGCATTTGCGCTATGGCGGCAAAGTCTTGGGTATTTGCGGCGGCCTGCAGATGCTCGGTGAGCAGGTGCACGATCCGCTGGGCCTTGAAGGCGCGCCGGGGTCCAGTGACGGGTTAGGCCTGCTGGCATTCACCACGCAGCTCGAAGAACACAAGCAACTGCGCAATGTGCGCGGCCGCCTGGCGCTGGAGAATGCTGAAGTCTGCGGCTATGAGATCCACGCAGGCGTGACCACCGGCCCGGCCCTGGAGAACGCCGCCGTGCAACTGGACGACGGTCGCTGCGATGGCGCGCAGAGTGTTGACGGGCAGATCTTCGGCACCTACCTGCATGGCCTGTTCGAATCCCCGGCGGCGTGCAGTGCGCTGTTGCGTTGGGCGGGATTGCAGAATGTGCAGGAGGTGGATTACCACGCCTTACGCGAGCGGGATATCGAGCGCTTGGCGGATCTGGTGGAGAAGCATCTGGATACCTCGTTGTTGCGGGACCTCTGTGGTTTTTAAGTTGCTCGTGCTGGCCCCATCGCGGGCAAGCCCGCTCCCACAGGGTTACCGGGTGTACTCAAATTTTATGACCAACCCAAACAACTGTGGGAGCGGGCTTGCCCGCGAAGGGGCCCGTCATGACACTGCACATTTTATGGAATAAACCATGCTCCAACTGATCCTCGGCGGTGCCCGCTCTGGGAAAAGTCGCCTGGCGGAAAAACTCGCCAGCGACAGCGGTCTGGCCGTGACCTACATCGCCACCAGCCAACCGCTGGACGGCGAAATGAACGAGCGCGTCGCCCATCACCGCGCCCGCCGTCCAGCCGAATGGGCGTTGATCGAAGAGCCCGTGGAACTGGCCCGCGTCCTGCGCGAAAACGCACGGGCCGACGGCTGCCTGCTGGTGGATTGCCTGACGCTGTGGATGACCAACCTGCTGATGCTCGATGACAGCGAGCGTTTGACCGCTGAACGCGAAGCCTTGCTCGAATGCCTGGCGTCGTTGCCGGGTGAAATCATTTTTGTCAGCAACGAGACCGGAATGGGTGTCGTGCCGCTGGGCGAATTGACTCGCCGCTATGTCGATGAAGCCGGTTGGCTGCATCAAGCCCTGGCCGAGCGTTGTCAGCGTGTCGTCCTGACCGTCGCCGGCCTGCCCCTGACTTTGAAAGGAACTGCGTTATGACCTCATCCTGGTGGCTGAACCCGTGCCAACCGATCGACGCCCAGGCTGTCGAGCAGGCACAAGCCCGTCAACAGCAGCTGACCAAGCCGGCCGGCTCCCTCGGCCAGCTTGAGTCGGTGGCGGTGCAACTGGCCGGACTCCAGGGGCAGGTCAAGCCGAGTCTTGCGCGGGTGTCGATCGTGATTTTTGCCGGTGACCATGGTGTGGTGGCCGAGGGCGTGTCGGCCTATCCCCAGGAAGTCACCGGGCAGATGCTGCACAACTTCGTCAGCGGCGGTGCGGCGATCAGCGTGTTGGCGCGGCAGTTGGACGCCTCTCTGGAGGTGGTCGATCTGGGCACCATCACCCCATCGTTGAACCTGGCAGGTGTGCGACACCTGAACATCGGCCCCGGCACGGCGAATTTTGCCCAGGGGCCGGCGATGACCGTGGCGCAAGGCGAACGTGCCTTGCAGGCCGGTCGCGACAGCGTGCAGCGGGCCATCGCGACGGGCGCGCAACTGTTCATCGGTGGCGAAATGGGCATCGGCAACACCACGGCGGCCAGCGCCCTGGCCTGTGCCTTGCTGGATTGCCCGGTGGCGCACCTGACCGGGCCGGGTACGGGGCTGGATGCGACGGGTGTCAGTCATAAAGCGCAGGTGATCGAACGCGCGTTGGTACTGCACCGCGCTCAGCGTGGCGATGCGCTGCAGACCCTGTTCAATCTCGGTGGGTTTGAAGTCGCGGCGCTGGTCGGCGCCTACCTGGCGTGCGCCCAGCAAGGCGTTGTGGTGTTGGTGGACGGGTTCATCTGCAGCGTCGCGGCGTTGGTAGCGGTGCGCTTGAATCCGTCGTGCCGGCCATGGCTGTTGTTCGCTCATCGCGGCGCCGAGCCGGGGCATCGTCATGTGCTGGAAACCCTGAAGGCCGAACCCTTGCTGGACCTCGGTTTGCGCCTGGGCGAGGGCAGTGGCGCTGCGTTGGCCGTGCCATTGCTGCGTCTGGCCTGCGACCTGCACGGGCAGATGGCGACGTTCGTCGAAGCGGCGGTGGCGGATCGCCCGGAATGATCCTGCATCTGGATCTGTTGCGTCACGGAGAAACCGAACTCGGCGGTGGCTTGCGCGGCAGCCTCGACGACGCGCTGACGGACAAGGGCTGGGCGCAGATGCGCCAAGCGGTGGCGGAGCAAGGGCCCTGGGATCGCCTGGTCAGTTCGCCATTGCAGCGCTGTGCGCGCTTCGCCGAAGAACTGGCGGCGCAATCAGGGCTGCCGATCGAGCTGGACAAAAACCTGCAGGAACTGCACTTCGGAGCCTGGGAAGGGCAGAGCGCCGTGGCCTTGATGGAAACCGACGCCCAGGCCCTGGGATTGTTCTGGGCTGATCCTTATTCGTTCACCCCGCCTCAAGGGGAACCGGTCGCGGACTTTTCCGCGCGGGTGCTGGCGGCAGTGGCGCGCTTGCATGCGCAGTACGCCGGCGAACGCGTGCTGCTGGTCAGCCATGGCGGGGTCATGCGCCTGTTGCTGGCTCACGCCCGTGGCTTGCCGCGCGAGCAGCTGCTCAATGTCGAAGTGGCTCATGGCGCGCTGTTCTCGCTGTCGGTCGAGCCCGGTGGCGTCTTGAAGGAAGTGCGCTGAACATGTTGCCATTCTGGATCGCCCTGCAATTTCTCAGCAGCCTGCCGATTCGTCTGCCGGGCATGCCGACGCCCGAGGAGCTGGGGCGCTCGCTGCTGTTTTATCCGCTGGTGGGCGTGCTGTTCGGCGGCATTTTGTGGGGGCTGAGCGGGCTGTTGCTGGGGGCACCATTGTTGCTCCATGGGGCACTGTTGCTGACGGCGTGGGTGCTGCTCAGCGGCGCGCTGCACCTGGACGGCCTGGCCGACAGCGCCGACGCCTGGCTGGGCGGATTCGGTGACCGCGAGCGCACGCTGACGATCATGAAGGATCCGCGCAGCGGGCCGATTGCCGTGGTCACGCTGGTGCTGGTGTTGCTGCTGAAATTTACCGCGCTGGTCGCGCTGATCGAACAGCAGCAGGCATTGGCCCTGATCATCGTTCCCTTGATCAGCCGCAGTGCGTTGCTGGGGCTGTTCCTGACCACGCCCTATGTGCGTCCCGGCGGTTTGGGCCAGGCCCTGGCCGATCATCTTCCGCGATCGGCGGGCAGGCAGGTGTTGGCGGGCAGTGCCTTGCTGTGCGTGCTGATCACTGGCCTCAACGGTGTTTGGGCGCTGCTGCTGGCGGCGCTGATGTTTGTCTGGCTGAGGCAGGTGATGCTGCGCCGATTGGGCGGCACGACAGGCGACACGGCAGGGGCGTTGCTGGAATTGCTGGAAGTTGCGATCCTCGCAGGACTTGCACTTATCTAACCACGGGTATATACACGCACCATGCTCGACTCCCAATGTTTATGCATCAACCTGCGTCGCGCCGCCCGTGGCGTCAGCAGGCATTACGACGGCGCTCTCGATGGCTTCGGGATCAACGTTGCCCAGTATTCTTTGCTGTGCAATCTGCAGCGCCTGGATCAACCGAGTATTTCCACCCTCGCCGAGGCCATGGGCCTGGATCGCAGCACTCTGGGGCGCAATTTGCGGGTGCTGGAAGGTGAAGGCCTGGTGACGCTGGTCGAGGGTGAAGACATGCGCAATCGCATCGTCCTGTTGACCGAGGCGGGCGCCGAGCGCCTGAAAGCCGCCTTGCCGGCCTGGGAAGCGGCGCAACAGCGATTGATCGATCGCCTGGGCGCGGAAAAGCGTGAGACCTTACTGAAATTGCTGGACGAACTGGCCTGAGGTCAGTTTTTTCGGTATTAAGCGGGTATATACCCGCGCTTGGAGAACAAAAATGACCTCGATGTGGCGTACGTGCGGTTGGGTTTTGCTGGGAAGTGCGCTGATCCTGGCGTTGTCCCTGGGGGTGCGACACGGCTTCGGGCTGTTCCTGGCGCCGATGAGCGCCGAGTTCGGCTGGGGGCGTGAGGTCTTCGCCTTCGCCATCGCCCTCCAGAACCTGATCTGGGGCCTGGCGCAACCCTTCACCGGTGCCTTGGCCGACCGCTTTGGCGCGGCGAAAGTGGTGCTGGTCGGCGGTGTCCTGTACGCGGCGGGATTGGTATGCATGGGGCTTTCCGACTCGGCGGTGACCTTGTCCCTGAGTGCTGGCCTGCTGATAGGGATCGGCCTGTCCGGCACGTCCTTCTCGGTGATCCTGGGCGTGGTCGGCCGCGCGGTGCCGCCGGAAAAACGCAGCATGGGCATGGGTATCGCCAGTGCCGCCGGGTCGTTTGGCCAGTTCGCCATGTTGCCCGGCACGCTCGGGTTGATTGGCTGGCTCGGCTGGTCAGCGGCGTTGCTGGCGCTGGGATTGCTGGTGGCGCTGATCGTGCCGCTGGTGGGCATGCTCAAGGACAAGCCGCTGCCGGTCATGGGCCACGAACAGACCCTTTCTGAAGCATTGCACGAGGCCTGTTCCCATTCGGGATTCTGGCTGCTGGCGTTCGGTTTTTTTGTCTGTGGCTTCCAGGTGGTGTTCATTGGCGTGCACCTGCCGGCGTACCTGGTGGATCAGCACCTGCCGGCGACGGTGGGCACCACGGTGCTGGCGCTGATCGGCCTGTTCAACATCTTCGGCACCTATACCGCCGGCTGGCTCGGCGGGCGCATGTCTAAACCGCGTTTGTTGACCGGCCTGTACCTGCTGCGCGCCGTGGTGATCGCGCTGTTCCTGTGGGCGCCGGTGACGACCACCAGCGCCTACTTGTTCGGCATGGCCATGGGGTTCCTGTGGTTGTCGACCGTTCCCTTGACCAACGGCACAGTGGCCACCTTGTTCGGCGTACGAAACCTGTCCATGCTCGGTGGGATTGTTTTCCTGTTTCACCAGCTCGGGTCGTTTCTCGGTGGCTGGCTGGGCGGGGTGGTGTATGACCGGACCGGGAGCTACGACTTGATCTGGCAGGTGGCAATTCTTTTGAGCCTGATGGCTGCAGCCTTGAACTGGCCCGTGCGTGAGCGGCCGGTGGCGCGTCTGCAAACCCAGATGAGTGCGACATGAACAGCCTCTGGCCGCGGGTCTTGATCATCGCTGCCTGCGCCTTGCTGCTGGCCGTGGCTTGGTGGGGCTGGCATCAGGGAGGCCTGGCGTTGATGCAGTTGGGCATGGGTGCGTGTTAGAAGGCGCAGTGCAGAAACGACGCTTGCTAGCAGCAAGTGAGGGCGAGTAACTTCAATCTCACACCAATTCTCAAGGAAGCACCGATATGCTGATGCGCTTGCTGGCTGTTCCCGCATTACTGGTAGCGTTTACCGGATTGGCCCAGGCAGCAGAGTGTCCGGCGTTGCTGCAAGGCTCGTTGCCCAAGTTGCGTGCCAATGAATCCATCGATCTGTGCCAGCGTTTCGCCGGCAAACCGCTGGTGGTGGTCAATACCGCCAGCTTCTGTGGGTTTGCCCCGCAGTTCAAAAGCCTTGAGGCGCTCAATCAGCGATACAAGGCGCAGGGGCTGGAAGTGATCGGTGTGCCGTCCAATGACTTCAAGCAGGAGTCCAAGGACGGCGCCGAAACAGCCAAGGTCTGCTACGTGAACTACGGCGTGACCTTCACCATGACCGAGCCGCAGAAAGTCCGTGGTGACGATGCAACGCACCTGTTCAAGGTGCTCGCCACACAGAGCAGCGCGCCGAAGTGGAATTTCTACAAGTACGTGGTCGATCGCCAAGGCAAGGTGGTTGCCAGTTTCTCCAGCCTGACCAAGCCCGATGATCCTGAGTTCATTGAGGCGGTGGAGAAGGCCCTGGCTTCGCCACCATTGGCATCCACTCCCTGATCGACGCTCATTACCGAGCATAACGCAACTCCTACAGGTATTGCGTTATCGGGTTGAAATGAAAAAGCCCCGCCTCTGTGCCAGAGAGCGGGGCTTTTTTTGATTCAGGCGGCGAGTCTTTCAGGCTCGCCGACGGTTATCAGAAGCGGTAGGTAGCACCGACCCCGAAACCGTTTGCCCAGTTTTCATACTTGGAGCTATAGGCCTGGCGGCCGTTGTTATTGTTGACCTTCACCGACTCTTCACGCAGGTACGAATACGCAACGTCGATGGTCAGGTCGTCGGTCGGGCTCCAGCCGGCGCCCAGGCTGAAGATCGTGCGATCGCCCGTCGGGATGCGTGGGGAGCGGTTTTCGTTGTTGGTTGGCGACTGGTCAACCGAAAGGCCGGTACGCAGTACCCACTGCTTGTTCAACTGGTAGGAGGCGCCGATGGCGTGAGCCCAGGTGTCGTGCCAGTTCTGCTCTTCGGTGATGGTGCCAAAGCCGCGTGCGGCCAAGGCGGCAGGAACGCCCTCGTTCTCGACGGAGATTTCTTTCAGGCGGCTCCAGCGAGTCCAGGTGCTGCCTGCGTAGAGAGTCCACTGGTCGTCCAGCTGGTGAGTGACCGAGAAGTCCACCGACTCAGGCGTTGTGATGTCCAGCGAAGCGTCGAACTTCTGGTTCGGGTTCTGGCCCAGTGCCGCGAGCAGGCCGTAGTTGACCTTGGTGTCACCTTCGAGCTTGTACTTCACTTTCGAGTGGTAGGTCAGGCCAAGGCGCGTGCTTTCGAGGGCTTGAACCATGATACCGATGTTGTAGCCGACAGCGGTGTCGTCACCTTTGATCTTGACGTCGCCGTCCGCTGCCAGCGGGTTCAGCGACAGGTTCGATTCCAGCTTGCCGTCGATGCGGTTGATGGTCGGACCGAAGCCGATCGACACCTTGTCGTTGAAGGCGTAGCTGACGGTTGGTTGCAGGGTCACGATTGTGACTTCGCTCTTGGTGCCGAAGTATCGGCCGGCGAAGCCGTTTTCGTAGTCGGTCACCAGGCCGAATGGAGCGTAGACGCCGAAACCGACTGCCCACTGGTCATCGAGTGGCTTGACGTAGTAGCCCATGGGCACGCCCATGAAAGGGACCATGTCACCTTTGTTGGTGCCGCCATTTGGGCGGGAGCTGGCATCACTGATGTCAGCGTGTGCGTCAATGAATGCAACGCCACCGGTCACTTGTTCGCGCTTGAGGCGAGACATGCCGGCAGGGTTGCCAAAAACGGTGGATGCGTCGTCGGCAGCAGAAGATCGCCCGGCAAAACCTGTCCCCATCCCGCTGATGCTTTGTTCGTTGAGGGCAAAACCACTGGCGAAGAGTTGCGTGGATGCCAAGGCAGCGGCGAGGCTAATGGTGGTTTTGAGCATTACTTTTTTCATTATTAGAACTCCTGGTGATCACCGGGGCGAAAATTACCAACATTTTCGTCCCAGCGCCATAGGCTGTAATGCTTGATTTAGAGCGGTTTTGTAGGACAATCCGACCAGATTCGCTGCCAGTTCCGCGATCTTTGGATCCAGGGATTTCAGCAGGCGACCAGGTTCATCGGTGCAACACAGGTTTGCCAGGCGCAGGTGAAGTCTCTCAGGCGTCCCTGGGGCTGGAAAGTCTGGCGCCAGATGCGGGCCATGCCCAGCAGGTCGTCTGCTTCGGGGAGGGGGGTGTTCTGTTCTTCGACCAGCAGCCAGGCGATGGCGGTGGCGTAACGCAGGTTGACGGTCAATTCCAGGTGCGGGCCGCTGAGGAATGCATGTTGGCTGGCCAGGCCTCGGACCAGGCTTGCGCGTTCCGGATCGAGTGCCAGGTAATGGTCCCAGAGTGCCTGGTGGCGGGGTTCGGCGATTCGGTACAGGCCGTGTCCACGGCGGTCATGCAGGGCGGAACCAAGGGCTGACTGGCTGGCGGCGATGCCTAGCAGCAGGGATTCGGCGGTTGCGCTATGGCGTCCAAGGTAGATCAAGGTCGGACGGATCACAAAGCGGCACAGTTCGCTGGCAGCGATACCCATAAAACCCTCGATACATCAAATTGGCGACGAACCTGAAAGGCTTTGGCAGCGGTGAATCGACTCAGGCTCGTCGGAAGCGGAACAGGGCCGCTTGAGTTGAAGTCTAGTGTCATATTCACCGCGTAAAGGACTGTTTTTAAAATATTTCCGCCGGCGAGTTATAAACCTTATATCTATCCGTGCTTAGTCATCGTGAAACGTCGGGCAACAAAAAGCCCCGCTTTTCGGGCGGGGCTCTTGAGTATTTCAGCCTTGCGGGCGTTTCAGGCGACCAGGGCCTGACGCGTACGCTCGATCACCGCCTGCAGCGGTTCGGCGCTGGAGTATTGGTCGGGGTACAGGCGTTCGCTGTGACGGGCGATGCCGTGTTCGTTGACCAGGGTGAAGCTGAAGCAGCCTTTGCGAGCGGCCATGATCAGGCAGTTCATCGGTGCAAAAGCGTTGGTAAGGGTGCGGATAGCATCCTGGGTGTGGATTTGAGTAGACATAGTCATTGGGTGTTCCTACAAGCGACACGGATAAGAGCCGTGCAAAATTAAAACGTTCCAGTAACGACGACCACCGTTGGTCGAACGAAGAACCCGACTGGAACAAAGCAGCCAGTTTGAAGCGCTGATAATTGGCGCGCTTGGGCTGGCAGGTAGGTACTTAGGAGGGCAGGCAACACATCAAGGGCAAAGGTTCTGGGCCCGGGGTGAAGATCCTGATCAATTTGCAGGCTGGTTCGGTCAGAGTAAGCGAGCCTGGCAACACCCTTTGCTTTCGATTCAAAGGCTGTGTTGGCGCAAGATTTACCTGGAAACCATCGAGGTGGCCGATCCCGCTTGTTCGGTAGCGGCTTCCTGTGGGAAGGCTGCGCCGGGGGGATTTGTTCGACCAGAATTGACTTTCAGCTTGGTACTAACGCCGCGGATACTAACGGATTGAACAGGCAAAGGGAAGGGCGCCGGCAAAAAATCCTGGATGTTCGCTTGGCAGCTGCTTTCGCTGGCTGCTGGACGAGGCCTGGAAACTGTTCGGTCATCGCGCGCAATCCGACCGGCGGTCATCGCTAAAAGCTGGCTGGGGCGTGGTTTGCCGGGGGGTTATCCCCAGCAATCAAGAAAAATGCACCGAAAAAATGCAGTGATATAACCGTCCCGAAGGTAGTTGTGCACATTAGTTGCGCGGACTGTCACCGCGCTGTCATCCAGCCTTCAAGCGCAGTGGGTGCCTGTAACCAAAATTTAAGTCAATGAAAAACATCGCTTTTTTTAACTGGTGAAAAAATCGTCAGTTTGACTGCAGGCCCCATTCCATAAGCCTTTGCGCGAGTTCAATGACGGTTGTCCACTGAGTTATCCACAGCTTCTGTGGATTGTCCCGAGCGCTTGCTCTAGGACGGGCGTGCCGGGTTTTTTTCGGCTTTACCTGTAAGAAAAAGAGAGTAGAGTGACGCGCCTTGCGATCTGCCCACAGTGCTTTATGAAGTTTCGTACACCACCTCCTTCCTCCTCCGACAAATCGTCCACGGTTGCCTCTCCCAAGCGCTTTTCGATGCGGGTGGCCGAGTGGTTGCTGGACAGCCCGCGCCTGGGCGAAAACCCCAACGTCAAACACATTGCCGGCCGTTTGCTCAAGCAGCCGGCCCGTGAAGGCGTCGTCGCTGCACAGAGCCGGCTGGGGCAACTGATGTGCCGTGAATGCGGCAATGCCCGGGATCGCCGGATTGGCCAGGATCTCTTGCGTCAGGCCGCGCGGGCAGGGGACCTGCGTGCGCAGCAGGAACTGGGTTTGCTCGAAGACTGAGCTGTCCAAGACCTGACGCCTTGGTTAACCTTCAGGCTTTATTTCAATGGCAGGAGTGGCTATGGCTATGGACTTGACCAGCGCATTGCTGGGGCTGGCGGGCGCGGCGCTGCCGTTGCTGGTGTTGGCCTGGCAACTGCAGCGCCGGGCTAGCACCGCTCAGGCCCAGGCGTCGGTGCTGGAAGAGCGCCTGGCCACGGCTAATCTGGCGCAGGATGGCTTGAATGCGCAGCTCGAGGCCTGTCGCGATGAAATCGCTGATCTCGGTCAGGCCAATGCCGCCAAACAGGCGGACCTTGCCGCCGTGCGCCGTGAGGTCGAGTTGCTGCAAATCGAGCGTGATGATGCCCGCGATGCTGCCCACGCCTGGAACATTGAACGCGCCGGCAAAGAAGCCGAACTGCGCCGCCTCGACGCCCAGGCCGCGTCCCTCAACGCCGAGCTTCGTGAGCAACAGGAAAGCCATCAGCAGCGCCTCAACGACCTGCAGGGCTCGCGAGACGAGTTGCGTGCGCAGTTCGCCGAGCTGGCGGGGAAAATCTTCGATGAGCGCGAGCAGCGTTTTGCCGAAACCAGCCAGCAGCGCCTGGGGCAATTGCTCGATCCATTGAAGGAGCGCATCCAGTCGTTTGAAAAACGCGTCGAGGAAAGTTATCAGGCCGAAGCCCGGGAGCGCTTTTCCCTGGCCAAGGAACTGGAGCGCCTGCAACAGCTCAACCTGCGCCTGAGCGACGAAGCCACCAACCTGACCCGCGCCTTGAAAGGACAGAAGACCCAGGGCAACTGGGGCGAGTTGATTCTGGAGCGCGTGCTTGAACATGCGGGGCTTGAGAAGGGGCGCGAGTACCAGACCCAGGTCAATCTCAAGGGCCCCGACGGCGAGCGTTTCCAGCCCGATGTGATCATCTATCTGCCGGGCGACAAGCAGGTGGTGGTCGATTCCAAGGTCAGCCTGACGGCCTATCAGCAGTACGTGGCGGCCGAAGACGACGCCATCGGCCAGATCGCCATCAAGCAGCACGTGCTGTCGCTGCGCAATCACGTCAAGGGCCTGGCCGGCAAGGACTATAAACGTCTCGACGGCTTGCACAGCCTGGACTTCGTCTTGTTGTTCGTGCCGATCGAAGCGGCGTTTTCCGCCGCGTTGCAGGCTGAGCCCACACTGTTCCAGGAAGCCTTCGACCGCAACATCGTGATCGTCAGCCCGACCACGTTGCTGGCGACCCTGCGTGTCATCGACAGCCTGTGGAAGCAGGAGCGGCAAAGCCAGAACGCCCGGGAGATCGCCGAGCGGGCCGGCTGGCTGTACGACAAGTTCGTGCTGTTCATCCAGGATCTGGACGAAGTCGGCAATCGCTTGCAGCAACTGGACAAGGCCTACAGCTCGGCGCGCAACAAGCTGACAGAAGGACGCGGCAACCTGGTCAGCCGCAGCGAGCAGCTCAAGTTACTGGGCGCTCGGGCGAGCAAGAGCTTGCCGGCGGATCTGCTGGAGCGGGCGATGACGGATGTGGACGGGTTGGTCGAGTTACCGGAATAGGCCAAAAAGCATCGCGGGCGAGCCCGCTCCCACAGGATTGATGATCGTTCCCATGCTTTGCGTGGGAACGCATTCCGTAACGCTCCGCGTCACCCCTGCACCTGACTCAAGCCTTGCGTCGAAAGCGGAACGCGGAGCGTCCCTGGCGGCATTCCCACGCGGAGCATGGGAACG
>NZ_JBIUYA010000045.1:0-34163 GCF_044744285.1 Pseudomonas sp. NPDC087336
GTGTTCAGCGTGGCCGGGGCCAGCACTTTGTTGTCGTGTTCAGCAATAACCAAGATAGTCATTTAGATTACCTTCGCTTCGTTTTTCAGTTTCTCAACCAGTTCAGCCACCGACTTGACCTTGATACCCGCGCTGCGTGCAGCAGGCGCTTCGACTTTCACGGTTTTGTTGGTGGAGGCGGTGGAAACGCCCAAAGCGTCTGGAGTCAGCGTCTCGAGAGGCTTCTTCTTGGCTTTCATGATGTTTGGCAGGGACGCGTAGCGCGGCTCGTTCAAACGCAGGTCGGTGGTGACGATGGCCGGCAGTTTCAGGGAAACGGTCTGCGCGCCGCCGTCGATTTCACGGGTGACAGCCACGCTGTCGCCACTGATTTCGACTTTGGAGGCGAACGTGCCCTGACCGTAACCGCTCAGTGCAGCGAGCATCTGGCCGGTCTGGTTGTTGTCGCTGTCGATGGCTTGTTTGCCAAGGATCACCAGCTGAGGCTGTTCCTTGTCGACAACAGCCTTGAGCAGCTTGGCAACGGCCAGGGAAGTCAGGTCTTCGGCGGACTCGACGAGGATGGCGCGATCGGCACCCAGAGCCAGCGCGGTGCGCAGTTGCTCTTGAGCGGTGGACGGGCCCACGGAGACGACGACGATTTCAGTCGCAACACCCTTCTCTTTCAGGCGTACGGCTTCTTCCACGGCGATCTCGCAGAACGGGTTCATCGACATCTTGACGTTGGCAAGATCGACGCCGGAATTGTCCGCCTTGACGCGAACTTTCACGTTGTAATCCACAACGCGTTTGACAGCTACAAGAACCTTCATGGATTCCTCGTTACTCTCCGGTGAAAAGAAAGTCGCCTAGGCGAACCTGGCGGTTGATGCTCATCGGGCGCAAGGGCACCTCCAAAAACGCCGGCAAACGTGTCAAGTGACCATCGCTCATGATGCTGATGACCGCTCGTCAGGAGTGACTAACGAGTCATTCAATATCGCGACGTGTAAACTGCGCGTCAAACCCGCGCGGCGCATCACTTTCCACTGCCATCGCCCTGTCTTTAGAGGTGCTCTTGAAACCAACAGTCAGCCTACGGCGAGCGCAAAACCGCCCGTATCTTGACCGGAACACCTATTCCGGTCAATACGCCAAAATGGCCGTTCATACGCCGGGTGACTTTGATTTCTCTGGCTTGGAGCCATTTCAAACAAACGTTTGTATTGGACGCTGAGAGTGGTGTAGATATAATGCGCCACCAAAGAGAAAGGTGGTTAATCGATTGTCCTCTCCCGGCGTTGCGCAGGGATTCACGGATGCGACACCCAACCTCCATATTAGAAAAAAAACTGTTGAGCCTTGAGTAGGAGATAACCTGTGGAACGCGAATACATGGAATTCGACGTGGTCATCGTCGGTGCCGGCCCCGCTGGTCTTTCCGCTGCCTGCCGATTGAAGCAGAAGGCCGCCGAAGCCGGTAAGGAAATCAGCGTCTGCGTGGTCGAAAAAGGCTCCGAAGTCGGTGCTCACATTCTGTCCGGTGCGGTGTTCGAACCCCGCGCCCTGAACGAACTGTTCCCGGACTGGAAAGAACTCGGCGCGCCGCTGAACACGCCGGTCACCCGCGATGACATCTTCGTGCTGAAAAACGCCGAAAGCGCGCAAAAAATTCCAGACTTCTTTGTGCCCAAGACCATGCACAACGAAGGCAACTACATCATCTCCCTGGGCAACCTGTGCCGCTGGCTGGCCCAGCAGGCCGAGAACCTGGGCGTGGAGATCTACCCGGGCTTCGCCGCCCAGGAAGCGCTGTTCGACGAGAACGGCGTGGTCCGCGGGATCATCACCGGCGATCTGGGCGTTGACCGCGAAGGCAACCCGAAGGAAGGCCTGTACACCCCGGGCATGGAACTGCGCGGCAAGTACACGCTGTTCGCCGAAGGTTGCCGTGGCCACATCGGCAAGCAACTGATCAAGCGCTTCAACCTCGATAATGATTCCGACGTGCAGCACTACGGCATCGGCCTGAAGGAAATCTGGGAAGTCGATCCGGCCAAGCACCAGCCAGGCCTGGTGGTGCACACCGCCGGTTGGCCGATGGACATCATGGGCACCGAGAACACCGGTGGCTCGTTCCTCTATCACCTGGAAAACAACCAGGTGGTCGTTGGCCTGATCGTCGACCTGTCCTACAGCAACACCTACCTGTCGCCGTTCGACGAGTTCCAGCGCCTCAAGCATCACCCGGTGCTCAAGCAGTATCTGGAAGGCGGCAAGCGCGTCAGCTACGGCGCCCGCGCCATCTGCAAGGGCGGCCTGAACTCGCTACCGAAGATGGTCTTCAAGGGCGGCGCGCTGATCGGTTGCGACCTCGGCACCCTGAACTTCGCCAAGATCAAGGGCAGCCACACCGCGATGAAGTCCGGCATGCTGGCGGCTGACGCCGTGGCCGATCGCCTGTTCGCCGAGTCCGAAGGCGGCGATGAACTGACCAATTATGTCGAAAGCTTCAAGAACAGCTGGCTGTACGAAGAACTGTTCGCCAGCCGCAACTTCGGCCCGGCGATCCACAAGTTCGGCGCCATCGTCGGCGGTGGTTTCAACTGGCTGGACCAGAACATCTTCGGCGGCAAACTGCCGTTCACCCTGCACGACACCAAGCCGGATTACGCTTGCCTGAAACTGGCGGCCGACTGCAAGAAGATCGACTACCCGAAACCGGATGGCAAGATCAGCTTCGACAAACTGAGCTCGGTGTTCATCTCCGGTACCAACCATGAAGAAGAGCAGCCGTGCCACCTGAAACTGGCCGATGCGAGCATCCCGATCAGCAAGAACCTGCCGCTGTACGACGAACCTGCCCAGCGCTACTGCCCGGCCGGCGTGTATGAAGTGGTGACCAAGGAAGACGGCGAGAAGCGCTTCCAGATCAACGCCCAGAACTGTGTTCACTGCAAGACCTGCGACATCAAGGACCCTGCACAGAACATCACCTGGGTGACACCGGAAGGTGCCGGCGGCCCGACTTACCCGAACATGTAAGCCGAACGCCTGAACATCAAGGCTCCCGAATGGGGGCCTTTTTGTTGCCTGCAATCAAGGGCATCGCTCCTACAGAAAGATGGGTTTAAACCTTGAGACCCAGCTCCGCCGACAGCCGGGTCGTGACCCCTTTGATCAGGGGAATCAGCTCGGCCATTTTTTCCAGCGGCATGTACGGCACAGTGCTGGCGATGCTGATGGCGGCGACGATGCGTTTGCTGGCATCGCGGATCGGCGCCGCCACGCAGCGGATCGACGGTTCGTTGTCTTCCAGGTCGAAGGCGTAGCCGCCGGCCACGTACTCGGTCATGCGCTGCTGGAACTGCTCCCAGGATTGCTCGGGGTGCTGCGGCCAGAACTGGTTTTTCCCACCCACCGGCAGGCTGACTTCGTACAAGCGCTGCCACTCTTGCGGCGAGTCATCGAGCATCAACGCCTTGCCAATTCCGGTGCGCGCCAAGGGCATGCGATGACCGACCCGCGAGCGCATCTCCGGACCATTGCGCCCCGGATTCTTGTGCAGGTACAGCACCTCGTCGCCTTCTCGGATGGCCAGGTGGATGGTGTCGCCAGTCAACGCCGACAACTCATCCAGATACGGCCCGGCCAGGGTCACCAGCGGTAATTCTTCGCGCGCCTGAAACCCCAGTTCGATCAGCTTGGGCCCCAACAGATAACCGACCTGCGGCACCACCCGCAGATACCGCTCGTCCACCAGGCAACTGGCCAGGCGATGGGTGGTGCTGCGCGTGGTGCCGATCAACCGGGCGATTTCCTTGAGATCGCGGGCGCCACTGGCCACGGCCTGGACCACACCCAGGCCACGAAGCAGTGTCTGGGTGCCGGTCGGTGCGGCGTCCTTGGCGATTTTTGGGGCGTCTTCCTGCATATCCAGCCTTTACCGTTGAGCGAGTGAACGGGCGGCATTATGGTCGCCCGCAGGTCACGACTACAACTTGATACGCTCGACCTTGCCCACCAGCAAGATGTAGGAAAGTGCACCGATCAACGCCAGAACCGAGATATAGGTGATGGCCGGGGCAAAAGAGTCACCACTGGCAAGGAAGCCGATGACGATCGGCGTGGCGATGGCCGACAGGTTGCCGATGAAGTTGAACACCCCTCCGGTCAGCCCAAGCAAACGCGCTGGCGCCAGGGTCGACACCAGCGACCAGGTGATCGATGCCAGGCCGTTGCCGAAAAACGCCAGTGCGAGGAAGGCAATCACCAGCGGCGTCGATTCGACGAAGTTGGCGCCGATGATCGAAGTGGAAATCAGCAGGCCACTGATGATCGGCAACTTGCGGGCGAAACCCACGGTGTAGCCACGACGAATCAGGAAGTCCGAGAAGAAACCGGAACACAACACGCCGACGAACGCCGCGAGAAACGGCAGCGACGCCAGCAAGCCGGACTTGATGAAGTCCATGCCGCGGTATTTCACCAGGTAGGTCGGGAACCACGTCAGGAAAAACCACAGCGTGGAGTTGAGGCAGAACTGGCCGAGGTAGATGCCCCAGAGCTTGCGCTTGGTCAGGACAATGCCCAGGTCAGTCCAGCTGAATTTGGCCTTGACCTTGGCCTGTTCGGACTGGATGTCCACCAGCCCACCGCCTTCTTTGATCAGCTCGATCTCAGCGTCGTTAGCGCCTTTGAAATCACGTGGCTCGCGATACACCGCGTACCAGATCACTGCCCATAGAATGCCTACCGCGCCGGTAGTGACGAACACCATGTGCCAGCCGAATTCGTGCTGCAGCCAGGCCAGAACCGGTGTCAGGAATGCCAGTCCGACGAACTGCCCGGAGGTGTAGAAACCGATGGCCGTGGCGCGCTCACGCTCCGGGAACCAGGTGGTGACCACACGGCTGTTGATCGGATAGGCCGGCGCTTCCAGGGCTCCGACCGCCATGCGCAACACGAACAGCGCGATGAAACTGCCCGCGAAGCCGAGCATGACCGTGGCAATCGACCATAACAGCAGCGCGGCGGTATAGAGAATGCGCGGCGGCACCCGGTCTACCAGCCAGCCGCCGGGAATCTGCATGGCCGCGTAGGTCCAGCCGAAGGCCGAGAAGATCAGGCCGACGTGGATGGGATCGATGCCCAGGTCGCTGGTCAGCGCCGGCGCGGCGATCGACAGGTTGCTGCGGTCCAGGTAGTTGATCACCACGGTGATGAACAACAGCACCATGATGAAAAAACGCTTGCGGCTGGGCGCCGCCAATGACGCCTGCCCGGTGAGGGTTTGCGGTTGCATGAGGAGTGCCTCTTTTTATGTTTATTGAGGTCGTTCTAAAGACTGGCGCTGAACCCTGCAGGAGCTGGCTTGCCAGCGAAGGCGGTCTCAGGTGTGGGGCAAGATTCGAAGGCCCCTTCGCTGGCAAGCCAGCGCCTACACAGGGATTGGTGGTGAGTCAGAGGGATCTCACCACTCGGCAAAACTGCCGTCGGCATGGCGCCAGATCGGGTTGCGCCAGCGGTGGCCGACCGCGGCGCGTTCGATCACGTACTCCTCGTTGATCTCGATGCCCAGGCCCGGGCCGTTGGGGATTTTCACGAAGCCTTTGTCGTAGTCGAACACCCGCGGATCCTTCACGTAGTCGAGCAGGTCGTTGCTCTCGTTGTAATGGATGCCCAGGCTCTGTTCCTGGATAAACGCGTTGTAGCAGGCCGCGTCCAGTTGCAGGCACGCCGCCAGGGCAATCGGGCCCAGCGGGCAATGCAGCGCCAGCGCCACGTCATAGGCTTCGGCCATGTTGGCGATCTTGCGGGTTTCGGTGATGCCGCCCGCATGTGAAGCATCCGGCTGGATGATGTCGACGTAGCCTTCGCTGAGCACGCGCTTGAAATCCCAGCGCGAGAACAACCGCTCACCCAGGGCAATCGGCGTGCTGGTCAGCGGTGCCAGTTCCTTCAGCGCTTCGTAGTTTTCGCTGAGCACCGGTTCTTCGATGAACATCAGTTTGTACGGATCGAGTTCCTTCATCAGCACCTTGGCCATAGGCTTGTGTACCCGGCCATGGAAGTCGACGCCGATGCCGACGTTCGGCCCCACCGCATCACGCACCGCCGCGACGTTGGCCAGGGCCAGGTCGACCTTGTCGAAGGTATCGAGGAACTGCAGTTCTTCGGTGCCATTCATTTTCACCGCGGTGAAACCCCGGCTGACTGCTTCTTTCGCAGCGCGCGCGGTGTCTGCAGGGCGGTCGCCGCCGATCCACGAATACACGCGGATCTTGTCCCGCACCTGACCACCGAGCAGGTCACTGACCGACACACCCAGCGCCTTGCCCTTGATGTCCCACAACGCCTGGTCGATACCGGCCAGGGCGCTCATGTGGATCGCGCCGCCACGGTAGAAGCCACCGCGGTACAGCACGGTCCAGATGTCTTCGATGTTGCGTGGGTCTTTGCCGATCAGGTAGTCGGACAATTCCTCAACGGCAGCAGCAACGGTGTGCGCGCGGCCTTCGACCACGGGCTCGCCCCAGCCGGTGACGCCTTCGTCGGTCTCGACCTTGAGGAAGCACCAGCGTGGCGGAACGATGAAGGTGGTCAGTTTGGTGATTTTCATCTTTTTGTCTCTCTTGTAGATGCAGCGCTCGCAGCGCCAAAAAGTCTTAGCGAAGGGCTTTCCAGGCAGCCACGTAAGCCTTGGCGTTGAGCGCCACTTCATCTGGCGTCATACCCGGTTTGAACAACCCGGAACCGAGGCCGAAGCCTTTGACGCCCGCGTCGATGAACTCCTGCATGTTGTCCGGGGTGATGCCACCGACCGGTGCCAGGATCGTTCCCGCCGGCAGCACCGCGAGCCAGGCCTTGACGACCACCGGGCCCATCTGCTCGGCCGGGAACATCTTCAGCACATCCGCGCCTTCGGCCAGTGCCGCGAAGGCTTCGGTCGGGGTGGCAACACCGGGCGACAGGTAAAGGCCGGCCGCTTTCGCCGCGCGCAACACCTTCGGATCGCTGTGGGGCATGACGATCACCTGGCCGCCGGCCGCCTTGACCTGTTCAACCTGCTGCGGCGTCAGCACCGTTCCCGCGCCGATCAGGCAATCGGCGGGCAGCGTGCTACGCAGGATGCGGATGCTTTCGTACGGCTCAGGGGAATTGAGCGGCACCTCGATGACGCGAAATCCGGCGGCATACAGGACTTCACCCATGGCGGCGGCTTCTTGCGGGCGCAGGCCACGCAGGATCGCGATCAGCCCGTTTTGCGCCAGTGCTTGTTTGAGCATGTCAGGACTCCAGTCAGGTTTAACGATTTGGCGTGGGCGCGATCAGGCCGGCCGCCAGTGCCAGCTGCCACAACCCGCGTTCGGTGGCCTGCTCGGCCAACGTCACCTGCGCAAATCCGCAGGCATCGAGCGCGCGGCTGTAGCGGCTGCACAGCTGGGAATTGCCGATCAGGATGATGGAAGGCAGGTGCACGCTGTTGCGGCGACGCCGCTGCACACAGGCCAGGGCCGACAGTTCATGACCGATCAACAGGCCGGACAGGTAATCCGCTTGCGCCATGGCGCCGAGTTCACCGGTCAGGCCGAGGCTGCGGGCGCTGAACAAGGTCGACAAGGGGCCGATTTCGCCGTCCACCGACAACGCCACCTGCACGCCGCGATCGAATGCATCCGCATCGAATGACGCGCCGCGCTGCTGGGTGCGACCCAGGATGCTGTGTTCGCTGAGCACGGCGAAGACTTCGCCGGTCATGAAGGTATCGAAATGCACGATGCAGCCGTCGGCCACTTCCACCCATTTCGAATGGCTGCCTGGCAGGCCGATCAGCAGATCGCTGCCCGCCTCGCCCACGAGTTTCTGCAAGACGCCAAGCACCTGG
The DNA here is from genome assembly GCF_044744285.1 of Pseudomonas sp. NPDC087336. NCBI lineage: Bacteria > Pseudomonadati > Pseudomonadota > Gammaproteobacteria > Pseudomonadales > Pseudomonadaceae > Pseudomonas > Pseudomonas sp. NPDC087336. The sequence continues at coordinate 7,868 of NZ_JBIUYA010000045.1, forward strand.
GTTTCTTCGCCGCGCATCACGTTCGGCAGGCGCGAGCGCTGGATCACCCCCGGCACGATGTGCACATCGACACCGCGAAGACTGCGAACGGTTTGCAGGGAAGTGCCGAGATTGGCGACGTTCGCCGGTGTGTCGCGATAGGCCGCTTCGCGCCAGCCCTGGGCGCTGCCGACCATGCCGCAGGCGATCACCGGCAAGTCGGGCTGTTCATCGAGCCAATCGCCACAGGCCTCGTCAAACGCCAGTTCAAAACCATCGACGCATTCGCGACCGTTGATGATTCGCGCAGCCTTGGGCAACTGCATGATCCCCGACGACAGCGAACGTTGTTCGAGCACCTGGCCGCCCGCGGCAAGTTTGTAAGCACGTAATGAGGTTGTCCCCCAGTCGAGCGCGATCAATTGCGCCTGCATCGCTTCACCTGTTCTGTTTTTGGCAGTGAGTGAGCGGACTATAAACCTTGGCGTCTCTAAATCTCAATATATAAATATCAATCCCACATATTGAGACAAGATAAAAAAGATCGCAGCCTTCGGCAGCGCCTTCAAGATCGGGTTTACACGCGATTCATGTGGAGCTGCCGAAGGCTGCGATCTTTTAAACGGTATTAATTACCCTCAGCAAAATCCCGCAAGACTGCCCCATCCATGCGGTATCGAACCCACTCTTCCTGTGGCTGCGCACCCAGGGATTTGTAGAAGTCGATGGCCGGGGTGTTCCACTCCAGCACGCTCCATTCAAAGCGCCCACAGTCGTTGGCACAGGCGATTTTCGCCAGGTGCCGCAGCAAGGTTTTACCCGCACCACCGCCGCGCTGGTCAGGGGTGATGTACAAGTCTTCGAGGTACAGGCAGTTGCTGCCCAGCCACGTGGAATAGCTGAAAAAGAACACTGCAAAACCGATGGGCACTCCATCGCGCAGGCAGATCAGGCCATGGGCCGTCGCCCCTTCACTGAACAGGCTGCGTTCGATGTCGGCGACGCTGGCGATGACTTCATGGCGAGCACGTTCGTAGTCGGCCAGTTCAGTGATGAACGCGAGGATTTGCGGCGCGTCACTGGGGGTCGCCGGGCGGATTTCGATCGTCATGGACGTGCCTTGTCAGAAGTTGAAAACGCCATACTAAGGCGGTGCGTGGCGCTCGTCACATGGGAAATGAAAACATCGATGCGGCAGGCCTGAACCGTTCGTCGTTCATCAGGCACCAATTCGAAACGGGGGCGGACCAACATCAGGTAAGGACTCTAAATCAATGGAGACACCACCATGCTCACGTCCCGGTTGTCCGCCCTCGCCCTCGCTGTCCTGATGTCCCCGCTCGCTATCGCCGCCACCACAGCGTCCGGCACCGGCCCGACCAACCCGGTCGAAAAGCCCAAAGCCCCCGCTATCCAGAGTGCCCCCGGCATCAACACCAACGGCACAGGCGTCGACAGCAGCTTGCCACCGTCAACCGGCACCGACCCGCGGATCCAGGGCAACGATGCGGGCCGCCAAGGCGGCCTGAACCAGCCCGATACCAAGACACCGGATAACGCCAGTCCCGGCATCGGCTCGACCACCACCGGTGGCTCGGGTTCTTTAGGGGGCGCGAGCCAGTAATTCGCCGCAATACCTACCCATCGCAACGAAGAGGTAACCATGAACGTCGATAAAAACCTGGAAAAAGAAGTCCTGACCCGCCTGCTGCACGCCCACCCGAGTGGCCTGGGCAAGGAGGTACTGGACAATTACCGGGGGGAGAAAGTCGTGGCCAGTACCCTCGCCACACTGCAGGAACGCGGGTTGATTCAACATGGTCATGTGGTCTGCAACGAAGCGGGCGAGCACTCGCTGAACCTGCCGATCAAGCTCAGCGCCGCAGGGGTTGAGGCGGCACGCAAGCTGGATATTTGAACTCACCAGCAAGCCAGGAGAAATCCCATGCCTCGTGGAAGCAAAGACAAATACACCGCCGAGCAGAAACGCAAGGCCGAGCACATTGAAGACAGTTACGAGCGCAAAGGTCTGTCCAAGGATGAAGCCGAAGCGCGCGCCTGGGCGACCGTGAACAAACAGTCCGGTGGTGGCGAGCGCGCCGGTGGTTCAGGGCGCAAGAAGCCGGCCAGTGCCAAGGCGCAAGATCGCAAGGAATCGTCGCGACGGGCGGTGGTCAGTCGCGAGGGTCATTCGCGTAACAGCAAGGCATCGCGCGACGTGCAGACCGTGGACAGTTTGATGAAAGAGGCCCGGGCGAAGAATATTCCGGGTCGGTCCAGCATGCGTAAGCAGGAGTTGATCGAGGCGTTGCGCAAGGCTGGCTAAGCCTGATTTGTGTTGAACTGAAGGGCTTCATCGCTGGCAAGCCAGCTCCCACAAAGTAAGGTGGTGAGCACACGGCTTGTGAACGCCATAGAACCTTGTGGGAGCTGGCTTGCCAGCGAAGGCGGTGGATCAGGCGCCGAAAGTCTTGCGGATCAACGCATCCACCTCAGCAGTCCTCGGCGATGTCGCCGGCCCCCACCGGGTCACCGCCAACGCTGCTGCCGCATTGGCCCTTTGCGCTGCATCAAAGGCAGACAACCCCTGCGCCAGTGCCGCCACAAACACCCCTGCATGGGCATCGCCGGCGCCATTGCTGTCCACCGCCTGCACCTTGAAACCCGGTACATGTCGACGTTCGCCCTGCTGATGAATCCAGCATCCTTGGGGCCCGTCGCGAACGACCATGAGCACATCGCGCGGCAAATGCCCGAGCAGACGATCCAGCGCCTGGGCGATGTCCGTCGCGCCGGTAAACTTCTGCGCTTCGACACTGTTGCTGGTCCACAGGTCAATCCGCGCCAGCAACGCCTGCATCAGCGGCGCGTCCGGCGAATCCACCAGCGGCCCCGGATCGAACACCACGTTGATCCCGCTCGGCAATGCCAGCACCCAATCTACCAGCGCCTGTGCCTTCCCCGCCTGCAGCAGGCTGTAGCCACTGACGTAGACATAATCGCCCGCCTCAACCGGCACACTGGCCAGGTCTTGCGCAGTCAACTCGCCTTCGGCACCGATGTACGAAACGAAACTGCGTTCGGCCGAAGCGTCGGTGATGGCGACGCACAGCCCGGTATCGCGCTCGGCACGATCAGCGATGCCGATCTGGATGCCTTCCGCGTTCATGGCCTCACGGGCCAGGTCACCGAAACGTCCGGTGCCGTGACGACCGAGGTAAACCACCGGCAGACCATTACGCTGTGCGGCCGCCATCACATTGAAACCGCCGCCGGCCTGAAAACTGGCGGACTGCGCCAACACATCGCCCCCCGCTTGCGGCAACTTATCCACGGCCATGACCAGGTCGATGATGACCTGGCCGGTGTGCAGCAACTTAGGCATGGGCATTCTCGATCAGCGCGGCACGACGATCCTTCGCCCCGCCAAGTATCAGGTAAAGGCCACCGGCGACCACAAAGGTCACGATCCAGCCGAGGCCGTTATGCCCCAGCCACGAGTCGGACAGGAAACCCTTGAACCAGACGTTTTCTGCCGTGGTGCCGATGGTGGTGAAGCTGAAACCGAGCACGATCGCCACCGCCCAGGCGCCGAACGCGCGCCACTCGACGCCGCCGCGATACCAATAGGCGCTGCTTGGGCTGACGTCCAGCAGGTCCTTGGAGCTGTAATAGTGACGATGAATCAGATCGACTACGAAGATCCCGACCCACGCGGTGATCGGCACCGCCAACAGGGAAATGAAGGTGATGAACGGGCCGTAGAAACTGTCGGCGATCAACATGAAGTAAATCGAACCGGCGAAAATCGCCACGATGTCCACCACCACGGCGTAGACGCGCTTGACCTTCAGGCCGAGGGTCAGCGTGGTCAGCCCGGCGGAGTACACCGACAGGTTGTTCGACAGCAGCAGGCCTCCGAAGGCGGTGATCAGGTACGGCACGGCCATCCAGGTCGGCAGCATGTCGCGGATGGCGATGATCGGATCGGTGGCCTGGGCCAGGTCGTTGTTGCCCACCGACAGCAAACCGCCGAGGGTGATCAGCAGCACCAGCGGGATGCCCGCACCGAATGCTGCCGACGCCACCAGGCGCACGGCTTTGACACTGCGGTGCTGATAGCGCGACATGTCCGCGCCGGCGTTGGCCCAACCGATCCCCGTGCCCGCCGCCATGGTGCCGATGCCGATGATCATCGCGCTCATGGGTGCAGGCGTGGCATTGAACACCGCACTCCAGTCGATGGTGGCGCAGAGGAAGCCGCCGACCAGAATGTTCAGTGCGCCGAACACGTAGGTCGCCCACTTCTGGATCACCAGCAACGTGGCGTGACCGAGGCCGGACACCGACAAGGTCAGCAACACGAAAATCGCGATGAACACCAGGGTCAGCAACGGCGCGCTCTTGGCCTCCACCGGCGAACCGAAGAGGATCGAGCACAGCGACAGCAGCACGAACGCGGCGGTGGTGGTGTTGACGGTTTCCCAGCCCAGGCGCGACATCAGCGACACCAGGGTCGGGCCGATATTGCCGCGCACGCCAAAGATGGCGCGGGACAGGGTCAGGCTCGGCGCGCGGCCACGACGACCGGCGATGGAAATGATCCCGACCACCGCGAAGGAACCGGCGGCACCGAGGATCGCGACGATGACCGCCTGCCAGATCGCCAACCCGCGAAACGCCACGAGGGTCGCGCCCAGCGGCAGGCCGAGGATGGAAATGTTGGCGGCGAACCAGACCCAGAACAGCTGCAGCGGATGCCCATTGCACTCGGCCTCCGGCACCGGATCGATGCCGCGGGTCTCCAGTTGCCCGGCGTTCTGCCCGGCGTTCGATGAACTCATGAAAATGCTCCTGTTGCCATTTTTGTGGTTGTGGGCAAATACGGAAATGGGCGATACATTGCGGGTTATCAAATCAACCAGGCGGTGCGCTTATCGCGAGCAAGCTCGCTCCCACAGGACTGTGTGTACCTCAAGGTTTGCGCTATCCCTGTGGGAGCGGGCTTGCCCGCGATGGCGTCAGCCCGGTCAACGCAAGGCCAAAAGACCCTGGACCAACGGCTCCAGCTCCAGATCATTGACGGCCTTGACCTTCTCGATCATCACCACCGGCCAACTCTCCAGACCCAGGCAGGCCCCGAGCATCGCCCCCAGAATCGCCGCGATGGTGTCGGTGTCGCCACCCAGGCTGGCAGCCATGCACAGTGCGTCGAAGGCACTCAATTCACCGATGGCCACCTGCTGGGCCAGGGCAAACGACACCACCACCGACTCCTGTGAAGCCACCGAGGTGCCGATCACGTCGTACAGCACATCGGCGAGCATCGCCTTGTCACTGTCGACGCTGATACTGCGCGCCCAACTGATGCGCGAAGCGATTCGTCCGCCAGCCACCCAGTGGCCATGGCCCTCGGCTTGCTGGGCGATTTGCTGGCCGAGGTTCAGCGCCTCGCCCAGGTCCATGCCGTTGATCCCGGCGGAAACGACCGCCGCCACCGCCGCCGCGCTGGAAATGCCCAGCGTGGTGTTGTGGGTGACCTGGCAGGCCTGTACCACGGCATCGATGAAACGCTCGGGATTGGCCACATCCGCGGCAATGCCGACCGGGGTGATCCGCATCGCCGCGCCATTGGTGGTGCCGTAGCGGCCGGCTTCTTCGGGCGAATGGCCAGCGAGGATCATTTCGATCGCGCGTTTGGTCGAAGGGCCGAGCAAGTCCTGGGAGCCCTTGGCCTGCATCACCGCTTCCCATTCGATCAAGCGTTGTGCGAGGAGCGAGGGTTGGATGTTGCCTTGACCCTCGACCAGCAATTGACCGACCAGAATGGCCTGCTCGGTATCGTCGGTGATCGAGCCCTTGGGCATATTGGCGGCGATCGGCTGATCGGGACCGGCATTTTCAAGGTCGGTGATTTCACCGAAGCGCGCCTGGATCTGGGCGCGGCTGAGGGATTGGGTCGGCATGCCCAATGCATCGCCCAGGGCCAGGCCATAGAACGCGCCAAGCGCACGATTGAGCGCCGTCATTTCGACGGCCCGAATTGCAGGTGCAGGCGAAAATGCACAGGGTCGAGCAGGCTTTCCACCTGTTCCATGAAGCGGTTTTGCCGGTCATAGGTGGTGCGCAAGGCCTTGAGGAACACCGTGCCAACAGGCCGGCCCAGCAGCTCGGCATCTTCGGCATTCAAAGGCTCGGCACCGATCCATTGATCGCCGCGCTCGCCGATGTAGCCATAAGCGGCCAGGGTGATGGTCAGCGAGTTATCGATCAAGCCAACCCGCGGCAGGCTTTCCAGGCCTCCGGTAGCGGGCATCAAGGAGCGCTCGAGGGAGACCAGCGTGCCATCGTTGGAACGCCGGCGACGGTCCAGGGTGATGAACTGGTCGGTGCCGAAACGCGGCAGCAGGTCAGGACGGGTCACCGCCTCCAGCCGCAGCACTTCGGTATTGATCAGCGCGCCGCTGTCGGCCAGGGCCTGGGCCCAGCCGCTGCGCTGGTCGAGCGCCACACCGTCGAACGTGACGATGGAGCCCACCCCGCTTTGCGTCGCGATGTAGTTGCGCCGCTTCAACTCGGCCAGCGCTTCACGCAAGGTTCCTCGGCTGACTTTGAATTCTTGAGCCAACTGATGCTCGCCCGGCAGATGAAAACCGTCCTCCATGAGACCGCTTTCAATGCGCCGGATGAGTTCGTCGACCACCCGTTGTTTCTTGTCGAATCGTACCTGTCTAATCATGTACAAATTGAAACCGAAACAGCTTGAGGCGGGCAAGAAATATTTACAGGAGATGACAGAAGGAGGCCTTGCCATGATCGTTCCCACGCTCCGCGTGGGAATGCCTCAAGGGACGCTCCGCGTTCCAGCTCTGGAAAGGCACGCAGAGCGTCCCGGGCTGAATTCCCACGCGGAGCGTGGGAACGATCAATCTCAGCGTTGTTTCAAGCGGTCAATCACCACCGCCAGCAGCAAGATCGAACCCCGAATCACATACTGGTAGAACGTATCGATGTTCTTAAGGTTCATCGCATTCTCGATGATCGCCAAAATCAACACCCCGGCAATCACATGCCGGATCATGCCGATCCCGCCACTGAGTGACACACCGCCGAGCACGCAGGCGGAGATCACCGTCAGCTCGAAACCCTGGCCGATCATGGGCTGGCCCGAGGTCATGCGCGATGCCAGGATCACCCCGGCCAGCGCACCGATCAGGCCGTGCACGGCGAAGATGATGATCTTGGTCCGGTCAACGTTGACCCCCGCCAACAGCGCCGCTTCCTGGTTACCGCCGATGGCCATGGTATTGCGCCCGTAGGTGGTGTAGTTGAGCAGCCAGCCGAAGAACAGGAAGCAGACGATGGTAATCAGGATCGGCACCGGCACACCGAACAACTGACCGTTGCCGAACACGAAGAACGACTCCTGGGACACCCCCACCGCCTTGCCATTGGCGAAGATGTAAGCCAGGCCGCGCACGATCTGCATGGTCGCCAGGGTGGTGATCAATGCATTGACCCGCAATTTGGCAATCACGATGCCGTTGATCAAACCGACGATCAGCCCCATCACCAGTGCCGCGCTGACGCCGAGGAACACGCTATCGGTGTCGCGCATCACCACTGCCGCCACCACGCCGGCGCAGGCGATCACCGAACCCACCGACAAGTCGAAATGCCCGGACGCCAGGCAGTACAACATGGTGCACGCCGCGATCCCGGTCGTGGAAATCGCCAGGCCCAGGCCGCGCATGTTCAATGGCGAGAGAAAGTTGTCGATCAGCAAGGTACACAGCACGAAGATACCGACGGCCGCCAGCAGCATCACCCAATCATCAAGAAAGCGCCGCAGGTCCAGGGGTTTGCGTGCAGTCGGCAGGGTTTCGTTTTGGGTTGTCATCATAGTCACCTCTCAGTTCGCCACGCCGTCAGCGCGTTGGCGCGGCAAAGCCAGTTGCAGCAGGTTGGATTCATTGGCCTGTTCGCGGCTCAGTTCGCCACGCAACGCGCCTTCGCACAGCACCAGGATGCGGTCGGAAATACCCATCACTTCCATCAGGTCGCTGGACACCACGATCACCGCAATGCCACTGGCGGCCAGGTTATGGATGATCTGGTAGATCTCGGCCTTGGCGCCGATGTCGATGCCACGGGTGGGCTCATCGAGCAGAAGGACTTTCATCGGCATCGACAGCCAGCGACCAAGAATGGCCTTCTGCTGGTTGCCGCCGGACAGGAACTTGATCTGTTGCCCGGCGTGTGGCGTTTTCACCTTGAGCGCCTTGATCTGCTTGTCGGCGTTGCCCTTCTCCCACAGGCCACGCAACAGGCAACCGAAGGTCGAATGCGCTCCACGGGCGCTGATGTTGATGTTCTCGGCGACGCTCGCCAGCGGCAGGATGCCCTCTTTCTTGCGGTCCTCGGGACACAGCAAAATCCCGGCGGCAATCGCATCCCGGGGCGAGCGCAGTTTCAGTTCATGACCGCGCAGTTCAAGGCGTCCGGCGCTGTTGCGTTCCAGCCCGCTGAGCAGGCGAAACAATTCCGTGCGCCCTGCGCCGACCAGGCCGAACAAGCCGAGAATCTCGCCCTTGTGCGCGTCGAAACTCACCGGTTCGCGCAGGCCTGGCCCGAGCAGGCGGTCGACCCTCAATGCCACCGCACCGCGCTGGCGCGGGCGGTAATCGTAGATGTCCTGAATGTCTCGGCCGACCATGCAGGTCACCAATTGATCGTGGGTCAACTCGCTCATGTCTTCGAAGGTACGCACGTAACGGCCGTCCTTGAACACCGTCACCGCGTTGCAGATGCGGAACACTTCCTCCATGCGATGGGAGACGTAGAGCACCACTTTGCCTTCGTCGCGCAGCCGACCGATGATCGCCATCAAGCGATCGATCTCCCGCGCCGACAGGCTGCTGGTGGGCTCGTCGAAGGCGATGACATGCGCGCCACGGGACAAGGCCTTGGCGATCTCGACCAGCTGCCGCTGACCGAGGGACAGGCGCCCGACTTTCTCCTGCGGGTCGATTTCGTCGGCCAAGCCCCTGAGGCAGGCCAGGGCTTGCTGGCGCAAAGTGCCGCGATTGATCAGGCCGAAACTGGCCGGCAGGTGACCGAGAAAAAGATTCTCCGCGACCGTCATTTCCGGCACCAGGTGCAGCTCTTGATGGATAACTGCAACGCCGCTGCCAATGCTGTCGGCGGTGGATTTGAAAGCCATCGTCTGGCCGCCGATCTGCAGGTCGCCGCTGTTCGGGGTGTAGGCGCCGCCGAGGATCTTCAGCAGGGTCGACTTGCCGGCGCCGTTCTCGCCCATCAAGGCATGAACCTGCCCCGGATGGGCGACGAAGTTGATGTTGTCCAGCGCCTTCACGCCGGGAAAGGTCTTGCCGATCCCGTTGAAGCGCAAGCTGCCGCCGGCGGTGTGTTGCTGTACTTGGGTTTGCGCGTGCATAGCCACCTCATCTCACAGAGCAGGCAACCCCGCTGCCGGGGCCGCCGATGAAATCAACCGGCCCTCAGTTCCAAAGGCCGATCTTTTCCAGTTCCTGCTTGAAGTTGTCGCGCGTGATCAGCGTCACGTCGTCCATGGCGGTGTACTTCGCCGGTTCTTTGCCGCTGGTGACCCACTCGTACATCATGCTGGCAGTGTTGTAGCCCTCGATGTGCGGGCTTGGCAGCATCGACCCGTAGAAGCCGCTGTCGGGTTTCTTCAGCTCGCCAATGGCGTCGGTACCGTTGATGCCGATGCCGATCACGTTAGCCGCGGCAAAACCGGCGGCTTCAGTGGCACGCACGCCGCCCAGCACGGTGTTGTCGTTCATGCCGCCGATGATCAGGTTCTTCGCCGCGCCCGGCAGCTTCACCAGCGCCGAGTTGGTGGCGTCCATGCTGCCCGGCACGTCGAGGGTCTTGAGGGCCGCGAACAGGATGTGATCCTTGGGCATGCCGGCATCTTCCAGCGCCTTGACCGAGCCGTCGGTGCGCTTCTTGCCGGTGTCGAGTTCGTTGTAGGTGTTTATGACCGCGTAGGTGTCCTTCCACTCCCAGCCGCGTTTTTTCGCTTCGGTGGCCATGGCGCCGCCCTGCTTCTGGCCGACTTCGAAAGCGGCCATGCCCAGGTACGGAACGTCTTCCATGAACTTGCCGCTGGCATCGACGAAGCGGTCATCCACGGCGATCACTTTCAAACCGTTGAGCTTGGCCTTGGCCATGATCGCAGGGCCCAGGGACACGTCCGGCGGGCAGATCACGAAACCCTTGGCGCCGTTGGCCGCCAGGCTGTCGATGGCCGACAGGGTTTTCTCGCCGTCAGGTACGGCGATCTTGATCAAGGTGAAACCCTTCTCCTTGCCGGCCTTTTCAGCGAAGGCCCATTCGGTCTGGAACCAGGGCTCTTCCGCTTGCTTGACCAGGAAACCGATTTTCACTTCCTCGGCCGCCAGCAGCGTACTGCTGAGGCTGAACGCGCTGACCGCCACGGCGGCGCAGCACAGGGAACGGATGGCATGACGACGATTCATAAGCTGACTCCTTGTTGTTTTTGTTGAGCGTAGTGCCAATAGTCATATCGTATGATGATTGAATTTCAGGCGCAGTTTTGCACCTGAAAAACGGTCTACCTAGTCGTGGTACATCACTGAGCGCCCGCCATCGATGGTGATGCACGAAGCGTTGATGAACGGCGCTTCATCACTGGCCAGGAACACCGCGGTCATGGCCACCTCGATCGGCTGGCCGATGCGGCGCGGCGGGTGCAGGTCGAAGGCGCGTTGACGCTCGGCATGGGGGTCGGCAAAGCCGTTCCAGTAGTCGACGTTCAATTGGGTTTCGATGTAGCCCGGCGCGATCGCGTTGACGCGAATGCCCTTGGGTGCGTATTCGATACCCAAGGCGCGGGTCAGGCCGAGCAGGCCGTGCTTGGCCACGGGATAAGGGAAGCAGCCGGGAATGATGTGGGTGGAATGGGTCGAGGCAATGTTGATGATGCTGCCGATGCCCTGCTCGATCATCTGCGGCAATACCGCCTTGCAGCCGTACCAGGCGCCATCCAGGTCGATGGCGAAGCAGCGACGCCAGTCTTCCTCGGTCATTTCCAGCGGGTCACGGAACACGTTAACCCCGGCGCAGTTGACCAGCACGTCGATCCGCCCGTGACGCTCGACCGCCAATCTGGCCATGGCGTGCAGGTCCTGTGGCTTTGAAACGTCGGCCTTGATCGCCACCACGTCGGCCCCTTTGCCCCGCCACTGCGATGCGACGTTTTCGACTTTTTCGCCCTGGATATCGCTGATGACCAGCTTGGCTTGCTGGGACGCGAAGGTCGCCACAATCGCCTCGCCGATGCCCTGGGCAGCACCGGTCAACAACACCACTTTGTTTTTCAGGCGCTCGCCCTTCGGTGGTTCGGGCACGGGTGGTAACGAAAGAGGTTCAGCCATGGATCAGGACTCCTGTTCGAAAGCACGACGAAAACCGGGCATCTGTGGATGTCCGGTCAAAAGGCGTTGAAGAAGAAACAGGCAGGCGCGAAAACGTTTCAGCATCGAGATGCTCTGAAACGCGGACTCCACAAGGGAGCGCGGGGGAATATCGCTGCATCACTTCACCTGTTTTGTTTTTTTAAGTGTGAGTGCGTGTAACTGATGGAGCCGACTATAAACCTGACCGGTCAATAATCTCAATATATAATTTACAGTCCCATATTTTGGGATCTATCCAGAAAATCGACTACAGACCTTTCCTGCAACGTCGACGCGAATCGACAACACAGCCCCATCCAATGGATGCCCAAGGGGGCTCGCGGCGCTGGTGATGTACAGGGTTTTCAGGTCGACATCGCCAAATACGCAACTGGTCGGACGGCTGACGGGCAGTTCGATCACCCGATCGACCTTGCCTTCCGGGCTCAGCCTGAGCAGGCAACTGCCGTCCCATCGGGCATTCCAGATAAAACCCTCGGCGTCCATTGCCGAACCGTCCGGGCCGCCGAATGGGTGGGGGCCGAACCAGGGCTGTGCCGGTTCGAGATGACCGTCGGTACGAATGAAGTGCCGGTACAACGTGCCATCGAGGCTGTCGCCGAAAAATACGCTGGTGGCGTCATCGCTCCATAGCAGCGTATTGGGAATGCCCAGGCCACGCAGCAGCGGTGTCACCCGTGCATCGCGATCAACCCGGAACAGTCCACCGGAACGCCGTTCGATGGGCAGGTCTTCGCCCTGTTCGCCGATGTTGTTTTGCATGGTGCCGAGCCACAGCCTGCCTTGGGCATCGCAGCGGGCTTCGTTGGCACGGTTGCCGGGCTGCGGATCGGCGACGCAGAACAGGGTCAGTCGCGGGTCCAATCCCGCAGAATCAAGGTCAAGCCGATACACGCCGCTGCTCAAGGTCACCAGCGCATCGCCGCTTGCACAGGGGATGAACGCCGAGACGTGCTCTGGCATCTGCCAGATCTGCACGTTGGCGCCGATCAAGCGCAACGCCTGCTTGCCGGCAATGTCCACCCAGTACAGCGCCTGGGTCGGCGCATCCCAGAACGGACCTTCGCCCAGTTGCGCCCGGTGCTCAGTGACCGCAGTCCACTCCATGAAACCTCCTGTATTGTTTTTGTTTTATCTAAGGCTCAGCTGGCTTTTTTCTCGGCCATGACCTGCGGGTAGTAACGCTTGATCGCCAGGTCGGCGTTATCGATCAGGGTCATGCAGGCCCACACGCCCCGCGCGGTATCCCGGGCGGCGATGGCGTCGGCCATGTCTTTGTGGATGGGCAAGGTGCGGCGCAGTTCGTCGGGGTCGGCGGCGGACACTTCGAAACACACTGCCAGCAGTGCGCCCAGGGCCGGGACCATTTGCTCGATGAACTGATTGTGGCTGGCAGCGAGAATGCACTCGTGGAAGAGCTGGTCGGCGCGGTTGTAATCGACACCGCTGTCCACCGCCCGCGCCAATGCGTTGTAGGCCAATGAAATGGCGTCGAGCTGGTGGGCGGTGGCCCGTTCGCAGGCCCAGCGCACGGCCATCGGTTCGATGGTGCGGCGCAAGTCGAGCAAGTCATCGACGAAATTTTCCGGCAAGCCGCTGCGTGACAGCCAGCCTACGACCTGCGGATCGAAGAGGTTCCAGCGCCGCACGGGCAATACCCGCGTACCGACTTTCGGCCCGACTTCGAGCATGCCCTTGGCGACCAGGGTCTTGATGGCTTCGCGAATGACGGTGCGGCTGACACCCAATTGTTCGCCAAGGTCGGCTTCGACCTTGAGCGCCTCACCCGGCTTGACGTGCCCGGCAGCGATCCAGCAGCCCAGCCAGTCGACCGTCGACGCGTGAAAACTGCTGGACATGGACACCTCAAAGCCGTTCGCGATGGGTGTCCACGCTAATCATCATATGATTAAGTGTCAAATTGATTTTTCAGAGAATAAGAAACTCCAATGTGGGAGCGGGCTTGCTCACACATTTTTACCGATTAAGGCTCAAGTCCAATGGGAAAAAACTCGCCACCACTCCACACACCCAACCAGCGCTGACCATCGATCTCACGGCTCACCGCCAGCTCCACCAATTGATAGAACACATTGCGATGAATCAGCGCTTCAAGGTTGGTGCGCACATGCACGTAAGGCGCCGGCTCTTGGGTGTCGGGATCGATGACCACGCGAATCGGATGCTCGGTACCGGCTTCAGCCGTCTCATCGACGTTGGTGGTAAAGCGCAGAACCTGCGACTCGCCCTCGCCTTCCACGTCCACCGCAATCGCCACGAAAGGCGCGTCATCGACCTTGATCCCGACCTTCTCGACCGGCGTGATCAGGAAGTAATCATCACCGTCGCGGCGGATGATGGTGGAGAACAGCTTGACCATCGGCTTGCGCCCGATTGGCGTGCCCAGGTAATACCAGGTGCCGTCGCGGGCGATGCGCATGTCGATGTCGCCGCAGAAATCGGGGTTCCACAAGTGGACCGGCGGCAAGCCTTGGGTCTTGGGGATTTGCCCCAGCAGGTCGTTGGCTTTTTGCGGGCCACTCATGGCGTTCTCCTTGAAATCACTGGTCGCTGAGCCCCAACAGGCTGCGCGCGTACTGCTGCAGCGGTGGGCCCATCAGGTCTTCTGGTTTTTCGTCGTGGAATGTCAGCAGACCCCCACGACTCTTGATACGTGCAGTATCAATCAAATACTGGGTGCTGGTCTCGATCAACATGATTTGAATCACGCCGGTGTCGATGCCGAGGCGATCCACGGCTTCCTGATCCAGCCATTCATCCGAGTTGCCGATGCGGTCATCGGACTTGGCGAAACGGGTATAGAGCAGGTAATGGGCACCGACGGCACGGGCTTCGCCCATGGCCTGGTCAAGGCCTTGCGGAATGCGGGCGCGGCGGACCATCGGGAAATATTCGACAAAGCCATCGAAGGCGACTTCGGCGATCACGTTGGGGCGCGGGTAGACGGCACTGCCCGGCGGCACAAAGGCGCCTTGGGCAATGTAGACGAAGGAGTCGGGCTGAATGCGCAGGTTGTTCACCCGGCGGCTGTCGCTGTGGTCCAGCAGGCCGGCATCGCTCATGTGGTAGCGAGTCCCTTCGGCCATGTCGCTGACATTCATGCAGCCACCGAGCGCCAAAATGGCCAACAGCAAAACCAGGCTACGCATCCTATCCTCCAAGGGCCGGTGACGGAATACCGGCGAATGGCCGTGGGATGCAGCTTTTGCGCCAGCTCATGATCATCGGCGCCTGATGAAATGCAAGACTTGCCCGCGATGAGGCCCGATCAGCCGCCAATAATCTTCATGACCGTCGCACCGCCGGAAAACGCCACCTCCTGCTTATCGCCCAACGCCTTGACCAGCAACCGCTGCAAGGCCGGCAACGCCTGATGACGCGGCTTGTCCAGCAGATCGCCGACATAGTGGCGATTGCTTGACGACAGGCAGCCATGCAGCCAGCCAGTGGACGACAGGCGCAACCGCGAGCAGGTGCGGCAGAACGGCACGCTTTCGTTGGCGATCACGCCGAAATGCCCCAGCCCCGGAATTTCATAACGCACGGCGGTCGCATCGACAGGCGCATCGGCCTGCAGATACTCATAGCGCTCGCCGATCAGGCTCAGCAGCTGTTGCAGGCTGACAAACTGCTGCAGGAAGGCATTGGAGTCGCTGGCCAGGTGGCCCATGCGCATCAGCTCGATGAAGCGCAGCTCATAGCCACGCTCCAGGCAGTAATCGAGCAGCGGCATCACCTGATCGAGGTTCTGGCCGCGCAGCGGCACCATGTTGACCTTGACCTTCATGCCAGCAGCACGGGCTTGGTCCATGCCGCCCAGCACGGTCGCCAGATCGCCGCCACGGGCAATGCCGCGAAACGCAGAGGCGTCGAGGGTATCGAGGGAGACGTTGATGCGTCGAATGCCGGCATCCACCAGGATCGGCAGCTTCTTCGCCAACAGCTGGCCGTTGGTGGTCAGGCTGATGTCCTGCAGCCCCATCTGGCCGACAGCGCCCATGAAGGCTTCGAGTTTCGGGCTGACCAGCGGTTCACCACCGGTGATGCGCAAGCGCTCGATACCCGCCGCTTCGATCAGGTAGGCCACCCCGCGCGCCATGGCTTCGGCCGACAATTCATCCTGCGCAGCCACCAGCCGCTTGCCGTTGGGCACGCAGTAGGTACAAGCGTAATTGCAGGCTGAGGTCAGGCTGACTCGCAAATTGCGAAAACGCCTGCCTTGACGGTCAACGATCATGATCACTCCGGCGCAAGAATATTCGGGCCACTAAAACTTGACTCACAAATCAAGTTTTAGCAAGCCCTCTGCCTGAGTATATTCCTGCGGTACTGCGCCATGTAGCGAAATCACGGGCAATAAGGCGGCTGAATGGCTCAGCTGCTCGGAGTGTCGCTGTCACGCTTGCGCTTGTTGCCCATGCGCACGCCGATGTCCATCAGGAACTGGAAGAAGCCTTCCTGGTCTTCCAGCACATTGCTCCAGAACGGCGAGTGATACAGCGCTACGGCACCGTGCACCAGCGCCCAGGACGCGCAGTAATGGAAGTAAGGTGGCACGTCCTCGAGCTTGCCTTCGCTGATCCGGCCCTTGATGAGCAAGGTCAGGCGTTCGAAGTTCGAGGCGCGGATCTTGTGCAGTTCCTCGACCATCTCCGGCACCTGGTTGCCCTTGACGACCTTTTCTTCCAGGCGGTCAAACAACCGGTACCGCTGTGGGTCGCGCATGCGAAATTCGAAATAGGCGCGGGACAGGGCTTCCTTGTCCTTGTCGACATCGGCCGAATGCAACAGCTCGTTCAAATCGCGCTCGTAGTCGAGCATCAGGCGCAGATAGATCTCGGCCTTCGACTTGAAGTGCTTGTAGATCGTGCCTTTGCCGATACCGACAGCATCAGCGATCATCTCGACGGTGACACTGTCTTCACCCTGGTCGAGGAACAGCTTGAGCGCGGTATCGAGAATTTCTTGCTCGCGGCGACGAAACTCACGGACCTTACGAGGTTCTTTATGCATAAGAAAAGGTCTGTAGGGGTCAAAATTCGAAGCCGCGTATTATGCCTAAATTGCGCAAAAATGCACGGATCATCCGACCATATCTGTGTTTCTTGATGATTTCTCACCACAACGTCCGTTGATGAGAACTCTTCTGAAGCGCCCGTATTCCAAATATGTTTAAAAACCGCGATCTACAAACTGGACGGTACGAAATCCTGATCAATACTTGAACTGTCGGCGGGGCATCTCCCCCAAGTGTCACGCCGATATTGGTACCAACGGACCGCGTGCCATTGTTTTACTCCTAATGGTCTTAACCCGGATTCACCCCCCAGAACCCGGGTTTTTTTTGCCTGCGATTTAACCTTTCACATGCGCCAGCGGGAACAAACGCTTGAAATTCGCCGTGGTCTGCTCAGCAAATCGCTCGTAAGATTCACCGCGCAACATTGCCAGAAATTCCGCTACTTCGCGCACGTACTGCGGCAGGTTCGGCTTGCCACGGTGCGGGATCGGTGCCAGGTACGGTGAGTCGGTTTCAACCAGCAAACGGTCGGCCGGCACCTTGCTCGCCACGTCGCGCAGGGCATCGGCATTGCGGAATGTGACAATCCCCGACAGGGAAATGTAGTAACCCATGTCCAGCGCGGCTTTCGCCATGTCCCAGTCTTCGGTGAAGCAGTGCAGCACGCCTGCCTGGGGCAGCGCCGCCTCACGCAGCAGGTTCAAAGTATCGGCGCGTGCGCCCCGGGTGTGGATGATCACCGGCTTGCCGGTCTGTTGGGCTGCTTGCAGGTGCAATCGGAAAGATTGCTGCTGCAACTGCGCCGCTTGCGGCTCGTAGTGATAATCCAGACCGGTTTCACCGATCGCCACCACGCGTGGATGATTGAGTTCGTGCAACAGCCAGTCCAGTGCGGGCGCCGCACCCGGCTGCACATCCAGCGGATGCACGCCGACCGAACAATCGACATCGTCATAGCGTTCGGCCAGGGCTTTGACATCGGCCGCGTTGTCAGCGCTGACGCCGATGCACAGGAAGTGCCCTACTCCACGCTCACGGGCCGCATCGAGGGCGGCATCCAGCGAGCCGTCATGGGCGGCGAGGTCGAGGCGATCAAGGTGACAATGGGAATCTACGAGCATAAAAGGGCTGCAACTACATCGTATGAGTGGGAAGGTCGGATTTCAGGGCTCCGGCCAGATGGATTTCGATTCGACTACGCGCAGTACTATCGCCAACAAAGACGGCTGATGCTCAAAGTCTAGGCGCTGACGGTCACCTCTGGGTAGGCAACGTCGCCCATTGCACCAGCAGCGCCTCAAGCAACAACACCCGGTTCAGGTTGGCTTTGCTCAACACCTTCTGGCGCTGGGCGAGAATCCAGTCCTGGATATTCAGGACTTTGTCCTGGGCGGTTTTCTGCGCCAGGTACTGAATCACCTTGCGCATGTCCATCAGCCCCAGCCCTTCCTCATCCTGGGTCAGCTGATAGCGCAGGATCAGGCTCGACCAATCACAGAACCAGTCGAACAGCAGCAACAACGGAATCGCATTCCAGCCCTCGGCCAGTTGTGTCGGCGATTGTTGCTGCTTGAGCAACTTCTTCACCCCATCGACCACTTGCGCGCGCTGCTCACGCACGCCCTGGGCGTGCAGGCTGACGGCTGCCAGCGGCGAACCGGCGGCCAAGGTCAGCAATTCGACACGCTCTTGCTGCGAACAGTCCGGCAAGGCCCTGGCCAGCCAGTCCAGGCTCATGGCCTCGCCCGGCAGCGGACAGGCTTGCTGCACACAGCGACTCTTGATGGTCGGCAACAGGCGGCTGGGCTGGTGACTCACCAACAGCAACACGGTGTCGCCAGACGGCTCTTCGAGGCTTTTGAGCAAGGCGTTGGCGGCGTTGATGTTCATCGACTCGACCGGCTCGATCAGCACCACTTTGCGCCCACCCAGTTGCGCGGTCTGCACCACGAAACTGACCAGGTCGCGCACCTGGTCGACCTTGATTGCCTTATCGGCTTCTTCCGGCTCCAGGATGTAGTTATCGGGATGACTGCCGGCCTTGAGCAACAGGCACGACTTGCATTCACCACAAGCGCCCTGGGCGGTCGGACGCTGGCACAGCAGGCTGGCCATCAGGCGCTCGGCCAGGGCCCGCTTGCCGATCCCGGCCGGGCCATGCAGCAAATAGGCATGGGCGTGTTGAGCACGACCGGCCAGTTGCTGCCAGAGACTGTCCTGCCATGGATAGGCTTCAGCCACGGCTCAACTCCAGCAGGCGTGGCAGCAAGGCATCCAGGGATTGCTGAACCTGCGCCAACGGCTGCGCGGCATCGATCAGCACGTAGCGCGCAGGCTGCGCTGCCGCGCGCTGGAGAAAAGCGTTGCGCACGGCATCGAAAAAGGTCCGGCCTTCCAGTTCAAAGCGATCCAGGCGTCCACGGGCACTGGCGCGCGCCAGCCCCACTTCCACCGGCAAGTCGAAAATCAGCGTCAGGTCGGGGCGCAGGTCGCCCTGGACAAAGGCTTCCAGCGTAGCAATACGCTCCAGTGACAAGCCGCGGCCACCGCCCTGGTAGGCGTAGGTCGAATCGGTGAAGCGATCACACAACACCACGGCACCACGGGCCAGCGCCGGGCGTATGACTTCGGCCAGGTGCTGGGCACGCGCAGCGAAAACCAGCAACAACTCGGTGTCCGGGTTCATGGCTTCATCGACCGGCGCCAACAGCACTTCGCGGATGCGTTCGGCCAGCGGCGTGCCGCCCGGTTCGCGGGTCAGCACCACCTCGATACCGGCAGCGCGCAGGCGCTCGGCCAGGTATTCGCGATTGGTGCTCTTGCCGGCGCCTTCCGGGCCTTCCAGCGTAATAAACAAGCCAGTCACAGGCAGTCCTTAGTCAGATTCATTGCGGGCTTTGCGGCGTCGTTGTGTTCGGTTGCGGTTCCGGTGCGGCAGCAGGTTCAGGCACGGGCTCTTGCGCTGGTTCTGCAGGTGCAGCCTCGGGCGCGGTGTCGGGCGAAGCCGCCGGGACAGGGGCCTGGGCCTCGGGAGGCTGCGGTTGCGTCGTTTCGGTTGGCGCAACTTCAGATTGCGGCATCTCGGTTGGCGGTGCCTCGGTCGGCGGCGCCTGGGTATCCGACGTCTCGGGCGTGCTCACCGGCGCCGGGCTGGAGCGGTAATCGGCGCGACGCTTGAGCTGGAACTCTCGCACGGCATTGTTGTGCGCGTCCAGATCATCGGAGAACACATGGCTGCCATCGCCGCGAGCCACGAAGTAGAGGCTGGTGCCTTCAACCGGATTGAGCGCTGCGTGGATGGCTTCACGGCCGACCATGGCGATCGGGGTCGGCGGCAGACCGGAAATCATATAGGTGTTGTAAGGGGTCGCTTCCTTGAGATGGGCGCGGGTCAGCTTGCCGTTGTACCGGTCACCCAGGCCATAGATCACTGTCGGATCCGTTTGCAACAGCATGCCGATCGCCATTCGACGCACGAACACGCCTGCAATCTGCCCGCGCTCCTCTGGCACGCCGGTTTCCTTCTCCACCAGCGAGGCCATGATCAGGGCTTGGTAGGGGCCGGAGTAAGGCAGGTCGGCCGCACGCTGGCTCCACTCCTTGGCCAGCACTTCGTCGAGGCGCTCGTAAGCGGTTTTCAGCAACTCGGTGTCGGTCATGCCACGCACAAAGCGGTATGTATCGGGAAAGAATCGCCCCTCGGGGAAAATCCCGCTATGGCCGAGCTTGTCCATGACCTGGCTGTCGCTCAGGCCGCTCAGGGTTTGCTCGAGCTTTTCTTCCTTGGCCAGGGCCGCACGGACCTGATGGAAGTTCCAGCCTTCGACCAGGGTCAGGCTGTATTGCACCATTTCCCCGCGCTTCCACAGGTCGATCAGACCTTCGACGGTCATGCCGGGCGTCATGCGGTACTCACCGCTGTGCAATGGCTGCTTGGGCAAGTTGAAGCGCCAATAGACGCGCAGCCAGAACGCGTCCTTGATGACGCCGTCGGCTTCCATCCGCAGGAAGGTGCGGTTCGGGGTGGTGCCCTTGGGTACCTCCAGCAGTTCTTCCTGCGTGATATTCAGCGGTTGCACCAGTGCCGAATGAATTTTCCAGGCAGAAGCACCTAACATCAGCCCCGCCAGAACCAGTCCGGTTTCCAGCAGCAGCAAGAATTTACGTCTCACGTATCAAGCATCCAGTAGCGCGCGGGCAATGGTTTGGAGTTTACGGGTGAGTGGCCCAACCGGCCAGCTCAGTGCGGCATAGGCACGCACCGGCCAAACGCCATACACGCTGTTGCAGACAAAGACTTCGTCAGCGCCTTGCAGCTGCTCGAGCGTGATATCGATAATTTGCAGAGGGATGCCCAAAGATTCGGCCTGGGACAACAACTCGGCACGCATCACACCTTCTACGCCGCAGTAGGTCAAATCCGCGGTGATCAACACGCCGTCATGTACCAGGAACAGATTGCTGAACACGCCCTCGATCACGCGACCGGCCTGATCGAGCATCAAGCCTTCGGCATGTTCGGTGTCCTGCCATTCGGCGCGCGCCATCACTTGCTCAAGACGGTTCAGGTGCTTGAGACCTGCGAGCAGGGGCTGGAAGGAAAGTCGAGTGGTGCACGGGAACAGGCGAATGCCCTGCTCTGCATGGGCGTCCGGGTAAACCGCAGGAGGATTACCCGACAGGATACGACGGGCCTGGGCCGAAGGATCGAAAGCGTAACCACGCTGGCTGTCGCCGCGGGTAACGATCAGCTTGATCACGCCTTCGTTCAGTTGCTCGGCATAGGTCAACAATTCCGCGACCACGACAGCCTGATCAAGATTGATTGCCAACCGTCGGCAGCCCCTGGCCAGGCGCACCAGATGACGATCCAGCAGGACCGGAAAGCCATCATGCACGGCAATGGTCTCGAACAGACCGTCGCCGTAGGCCAGGCCGCGATCCTTCAGCGACAATGCGTCAGCCGGCTGACCGTCGACCCAGCTGTCCATCAGCCTGCGAACCGGCGGAACACTAGCGAGCCGTTGGTGCCACCAAAACCGAAGGAGTTGGACACGACCACATCGATATCCATGTTGCGCGCGGTGTGCGGCACGAAGTCGAGGTCGCAGCCTTCGTCCGGCTCATCGAGGTTGATGGTCGGTGGCGCCACCTGGCTGTTGATCGCCAGCACGCTGAAGATGGCTTCGACCGCGCCCGCCGCGCCGAGCAAGTGCCCGGTCATCGACTTGGTCGAACTCACGGCCAGCTTATAGGCGTGCTCGCCAAACACCGACTTGATCGCATTGACTTCAGCGAGGTCGCCAGCCGGCGTCGAGGTGCCGTGGGCATTGATGTACTGCACTTGATCGCCATTGATTTTGGCGTCTCGCAGTGCATTGGTGATGCAGCGTGCAGCCCCCGCGCCATCGGCTGGCGGCGAAGTCATGTGGTAGGCATCGCCACTGGTGCCGAAACCGATCAGTTCGGCATAGATGGTCGCGCCGCGGGCCTTGGCGTGTTCCAGCTCTTCCAGTACCAGCGCACCGGCGCCATTGGACAGTACGAAGCCATCACGGCCCTTGTCCCATGGACGGCTGGCGCGAGTTGGCTCGTCGTTACGGGTCGACAGGGCGCGGGAAGCACCGAAACCGCCCATGCCCAGGCCGCAGGCGGCCATTTCGGCGCCGCCAGCGATCATCACGTCGGCTTCGTCGTACATGATGTTGCGAGCAGCCATGCCGATGCAGTGCGTACCGGTGGTACATGCCGTGGCGATGGCATAGTTAGGCCCCTGTGCCCCCAGGTGGATGGACAGGAAACCGGAAATCATATTGATGATCGAGCCAGGCACGAAGAACGGAGAAATCCGTCGCGGACCGGTCTCATGCAAGGTGCGACTGGTTTCTTCAATGTTGGTCAGTCCACCGATACCCGAACCCATGGCCACGCCAATGCGCTCACGGTTGGCATCGGTCACTTCCAGACCGGCATTGCGCACTGCCTGAAAACCTGCGGCCAGACCATACTGAATGAACAGGTCGAGCTTGCGAGCTTCCTTGACCGACAGGTATTCCTCGACATTGAAGCCCTTTACCGAGCCGCCAAAACGGGTGGAATAGGCAGAAAGGTCGGTGTGTTCGATCAGACCAATGCCACTGCGGCCAGCCAGAATGCCCTGCCAGCTGCTCGGCACATCCGTGCCCAGTGGCGACAACATACCCATACCGGTGACTACGACGCGTCTACGCGACACAGCACTCTCCTTTTTTCAAATGACGACTTTGCATCAGGCCTAAAGAAAAAACCGCACGCCGTGATGGCAGTGCGGTTTTTCCATGACAGCGAGCAACGATTACAAACTATTACGCCTGGTGGGCAGTAACGTAGTCGATTGCAGCTTGTACAGTAGTGATCTTCTCAGCTTCTTCGTCAGGGATTTCGGTCTCGAATTCCTCTTCCAGAGCCATCACCAGCTCAACGGTGTCAAGGGAGTCAGCACCCAGGTCTTCAACGAAGGAAGCAGTGTTGACCACTTCTTCTTCTTTAACGCCCAGTTGCTCGGCAACGATTTTCTTGACGCGCTCTTCGATGGTGCTCATACCTTGTTTTCACTCCTAATGGACAAATTCAGGCAGCTGGCCAGTGGGTAAGTGTATAGAAAGACTTTTCAGCTTTTCAACTGAAAGCTTCACTCCTCAAACCCGATGACCCTCTGCCTATAAATAGATTGCAGCTTTATAACGGATTTTAGACAGCTCGTATGACATTTTTTTGAAACGATCCGTCACATTTAACTCATGTACATCCCGCCGTTCACCGGGATTGTAGCCCCAGTAACGTAAGCCGCACCGTCCGACGCAAGAAAAGCGACCACAGACGCGATCTCTTGAGCTTGCCCCAGACGACCCAGCGGAATCTGCGTCTGCAAGGCTTCACGCTGTGCCTCGGGCAGTTCGCGGGTCATATCGGTGTCGATGAACCCTGGGGTCACCGAGTTTACCGTAATCGAACGCGAACCGACTTCACGCGCCAGTGAGCGGCTGAAACCTTCCAGGCCGGCCTTGGCGGCAGCGTAGTTTACTTGGCCTGCGTTGCCCATGGCACCCACAACCGAGCCAATACTGATAATTCGTCCCCAACGGGCCTTGGTCATACCACGCAAAACACCCTTGGACAGGCGGAACAGACTGGTCAGGTTGGTATCGACCACGTCATGCCACTCGTCGTCTTTCATGCGCATCATCAGGTTATCGCGGGTGATACCGGCATTGTTGACCAGGATTGCCGGCGCACCGAACTGCGCCTGAATGCTCTTGAGCACCTCAGTAACGGATTCGTCGCTGGTGACATTAAGCTCAAGGCCGGTGCCCTGGATGCCGTTTTCCTTCAGGGTGGCGGCAATGCGCTCGGCACCAGAAGCTGTGGTCGCGGTGCCCACAACGATGGCGCCCTGACGACCCAGTTCCAGGGCGATGGCCTGGCCGATACCGCGGCTCGCACCGGTGACCAGTGCAACTTTACCTTGCAGACTCATGCAAGCTTCTCCTGATTCAGGCCAGCGCTGCACGGGCGGCAGCGAAAGCGTCTGGGGTATTGAGATTGGAAGTCGATACGCCTTCGGCGCAACGCTTGTTCAGACCGGCCAGTACTTTGCCAGGGCCGCATTCCACCAGATTGGTCGCACCTTTGGCGGCCAGGGTCTGCACGGATTCTACCCAGCGTACTGGCTTGTACAGTTGCTCGAGCAGATCACGCTTGAGGGTTTCCAGATCCGCCGGCACCTGGGCGCTGACGTTCTGTACCACCGGGATCTGCGGGGCCTGCCAATCGATCGCGGCGATCGATTCGGCAAAACGCTCGGCCGCCGGGCGCATCAGCTCGCAGTGCGACGGCACGCTGACCGGCAACGGCATGGCGCGCTTGGCGCCACGTGCCTTGCAGCCTTCGATGGCACGCTCGACCGCCGCCTTGGCACCGGCAATGACTACTTGACCCGGGGAGTTGAAGTTGACCGCGCTGACGACTTCGCCTTGTGCCGCTTCGGCACAGGCAGCCAGTACGTCGGCGTCTTCCAGACCGAGGATGGCAGCCATTCCGCCCTGCCCGGCCGGCACGGCTTCCTGCATCAGCTGGCCACGGCGCTCGACGAGCTTTACCGCGTCCGCCAGGCTCAAGCTGCCAGCAGCTACCAGAGCACTGTATTCGCCCAGGCTGTGACCGGCCACATAAGCCGGGCGCGCGCCGCCTTCAGCCAGCCACAGACGCCACAGGGCGATCGAAGCGGTCAGAATCGCCGGCTGGGTTTTATCGGTCTGGTTGAGTTGTTCTTCCGGCCCTTGCTGGGTCAGCGCCCAGAGGTCGTAACCCAGAGCATCGGAAGCTTCTTTGAACGTGTCGAGGACGACCGGGTGTTGCGCGCCCAACTCGGCCAGCATGCCGAGGGACTGCGAACCCTGTCCCGGAAAGACGAATGCGAGGGAAGCAGACATGTAACAAGCCCCTAATGATCTTGTCGTCGGAGAATTGACGTCCCGCTCAGGGGGACGCAAGAAACTGAGAGTTGGATGGCCATTTGAACCAAGCGGTCACATTTAAGCATTGTCCGACGAAAACGCCTAAAGCAACAAATCCTCCAGACGACCGTGGATGCGTTCCGGCAGGTTTTCCTGAATCTCGATCAGAGCACGGGAAATGGCACTTTGAAAGCCCTGAACCCCTGCAGAACCGTGACTCTTTACGACAATCCCCTGCAAACCGAGGAAGCTCGCACCGTTATGTCGTGCAGGTGCCAGGTCGGCTTGCAGGCGCTTCATCAGGGGCAAGGCCAAGGCTCCAACCATGCGTGACGGCAGGTTTTTCTTGAACAACGCCTCGATGCGCCCGGCAATCATGGTGGCCAGACCCTCGCTGGACTTGAGCAGGATGTTGCCGACAAAACCATCGCACACCACGACGTCCGCTTCGCCACGGTACAACCCGTCGCCTTCGACAAAACCGATGTAGTTGATGCCACGGGCAGCTTGCAGCAAGGTTGCTGCCAGCTTGACCTGCTGGTTGCCCTTGATGTCCTCGGTGCCGATGTTCAGCAACGCCACGCGCGGACGCACGATACCCAGGGTTTCTGCAGCGACCGAGCCCATCACTGCAAACTGCAACAGATGCTCGGCACTGCAATCGACATTGGCGCCCAGGTCGAGTAACTGGCAGTAACCTTTCTGCGTCGGGATCGCCGCCACCATGGCCGGCCGATCAATGCCCGGCAAGGTCTTGAGCACAAACCGCGACAACGCCATCAGCGCCCCGGTGTTACCGGCACTGACACAGGCCTGGACCTTGCCATCGCGCAGCAATTCAAGCGCCACGCGCATCGACGAGTCGGGTTTGCCGCGCAGGGCCTGGGCGGGCTTTTCGTCCATGGCGATGACTTCGGACGCCGGAGCAATCGACAGGCGCGCGCGATCCACAGCCGAATGGCCAGCGATCAATTCTTCAAGGAGGGAGGGTTGACCGACAAGGGTCAGGTGCAGCGAGGGCGTAGCAGACAGGCAAGCAAGGCTGGCCTTGACAATGCTGCGGGGACCGAAGTCCCCGCCCATTGCGTCAATCGCGATGACTTGAGCAGACAAGTGATTACTCGTCAGCGCCCTTGTCGATCACTTTACGGCCACGGTATACGCCTTCTGGCGATACGTGGTGACGCAGGTGAACTTCACCAGTGGTTTTTTCTACAGACAGGGTGCTAGCCTCGAGAGCGTCGTGCGAACGGCGCATCGGGCAGGAGGCTCTGATAGATGGTCGAGGATGTTCC
>NZ_JBIUYA010000046.1:0-33174 GCF_044744285.1 Pseudomonas sp. NPDC087336
GTCGTGGCTACGACGAAGTAAAACACCGGTTTTCTTGAGCATCTCGATGAACACTTCGATGTCCATGTGCCAGGTTTCCAGGTAGGCACACACAGCGCCTTTGCGCTTGCCACCCTGGTTAACGGCGACGGCGGTGTCGTTCACGACTTTCAGGAACGGTACGACGCCCTGGGACTTGCCGTTGGTGCCCTTGATGTACGAACCCAGCGCACGAACCGGGGTCCAGTCGTTGCCCAGGCCGCCAGCGAATTTCGACAGCATGGCGTTGTCGTGGATCGCGTGGTAGATGCCCGAGAGGTCATCCGGCACGGTGGTCAGGTAGCAGCTCGACAGCTGTGGACGCAGGGTGCCGGCGTTGAACAGGGTCGGGGTCGACGACATGTAGTCGAAGGACGACAACAGGTTGTAGAACTCGATCGCACGGTCTTCTTTCTGCTTCTCTTCGATCGCCAGGCCCATGGCCACACGCATGAAGAAGATCTGCGGCAGTTCGAAGCGCACGCCATCCTTGTGGATGAAGTAACGGTCGTACAGGGTTTGCAGGCCCAGGTAGGTGAACTGCTGGTCGCGCTCGTGGTTGATTGCCTTGCCGAGTTTTTCCAGGTCGAAGTCGGCCAGGACCGGGTTCAGCAATTCGAATTCGATACCCTTGGCGATGTAGGCAGGCAGGGCCTTGGCGTACAGGTCGACCATCTCGTGGTGGGTCGCGCTCTCGGCGACGCCGAGGAAACCCAGGCCTTCGGCACGCAGGGTGTCCATCAGCAGGCGGGCGGTCACGAACGAGTAGTTCGGCTCACGCTCGACCAGGGTACGGGCGGTCATCACCAGGGCGGTGTTGACGTCGGTCAGGGCCACGCCGTCGTACAGGTTCTTCAGGGTTTCGCGCTGGATCAGGTCGCCGTCGACTTCTTCCAGGCCTTCGCACGCTTCGGTGACGATGGTGTTCAGGCGGCCCATGTCCAGCGGCGCCAGGCTACCGTCGGCGCGGGTGATGCGGATCGACGGGTGAGCGTTGACCGCTTCCTCGGCCGGGGCGTGGGCGGCGCGTTCCTTGGAGCGCGCGTCACGGTAGATCACGTAGTCGCGAGCGACTTTTTGCTCGCCGGCACGCATCAGGGCCAGTTCGACCTGGTCCTGGATCTCTTCGATGTGGATGGTGCCGCCCGATGGCATGCGACGCTTGAAGGTGGCAGTGACCTGTTCGGTCAGGCGGGCCACGGTGTCGTGGATTCGCGACGAAGCGGCAGCGGTGCCGCCCTCAACTGCAAGAAACGCTTTGGTGATGGCGACGGTGATCTTGTCATCGGTGTAAGGAACGACAGTGCCGTTACGCTTGATCACGCGCAGCTGGCCCGGCGCGGTGGCGGACAGATCCGAATTCGAATCAGCGGCCTGCGGCAAGGTGCCCTGCGGGTTCTCGCGAGTTGTGTCGGTTTGCATCGGGGGGTGTCTCCACATTCTCTATGTTTGATTGGGCACCATCACGGTGCCCACCGTTCCGTCCTGAAGCACTACAACCGGCGAAGGCCGGGCATAACAACTTCGGGACAGTAGGAAGGGGGCTATTGGGCGCCGCTTCCATGCCGAAGTCTTTGGTCTCACGCCTTGGGCCTGAGACCTTGGTCCTTTGAGGTGACAGTTGGGAGGTGGCAGTTGGGACTGCAACACCCGTACCGTTTTTCACCCCATGGGCCGAAATACAGTAGCCATCCGCGCGCGCGGTTTTGGGCTTTGGAAATTACGTTTGGTTCAACCGGAAAGAGGCAATAAAAGCGCTTGAATTTGGTATCCGGTTTGTGTTTGGTCTTTTACGAAAAACCCTACATCTAGGGTTTTTTTTACGTTGGGCTACAAGATAATGCGTTTTGGGGGGCGATTGCAACGTACTGCCTGTGGATAAACCTGTGCGTAAATTGTGTGTTGTGAAAGGAATCGGCGTGCAGGCCGCGATGCTGCTGGACCCGGCTTTTTTTCATCGATTTTCAAGCCGCGAAAACGCTCGAGCGGATTTTTAAGGGCGCGAACCCTATCACAAAAAACGCTGTTGTCCGAACGCATTTACCGGCTTGTGTTCTGCGTGTACGACGTTTATACAATCGGTCAGCGTGTATGCAATTTATCCACCCCTATCATTACAAAAAGACGGGCGGATCCTTCCTTATAAGTGTTCTGGCAAGTAGAGGTCACCGGTGGAGCAAGAAGCCTGGCAGGTATTGATTGTGGAGGACGATCAACGTCTGGCCGAACTGACGCGCGATTACCTGCAAGCCAATGGCCTGCGCGTATCGATCGAAGGCAATGGCGCGCTGGCGGCGGCGCGTATCATCAAGGAACAACCGGACCTGGTGATTCTCGACCTGATGCTGCCAGGCGAAGATGGCCTGAGCATTTGCCGCAAGGTGCGTGACCGTTATGACGGCCCGATCCTGATGCTCACCGCGCGCACTGACGACACCGACCAGATCCTCGGCCTGGACCTCGGGGCCGACGACTACGTGTGCAAGCCAGTGCGCCCGCGCTTGCTGCTGGCGCGTATCCAGGCCTTGCTGCGTCGCAGCGAAGCGCCGGAGGCGGCCCCGGAAAAACAACGGCGCCTGCAATTCGGCCCGCTGGTGGTGGACAATGCGTTGCGCGAAGCCTGGCTGCACGATAACGGCATTGAACTGACCAGCGCCGAGTTCGACTTGCTCTGGCTGCTGGTTGCCAACGCCGGGCGCATCCTGTCCCGGGAAGAAATCTTCACCGCATTGCGCGGCATTGGCTATGACGGCCAGGACCGCTCCATCGACGTGCGCATCTCGCGCATCCGCCCCAAGATCGGCGATGACCCGGACCATCCGCGACTGATCAAGACCGTGCGCAGCAAAGGCTACCTGTTTGTCCCCGAGGCCTGCGTAGACCCGACCCTGTGAACTCGATCTTCCTGCGGATATACGGCGGCATGTGCGCCGCGCTGATACTGGTGGCGGTACTCGGTGTGCTGGCCTTGCACCTGCTCAACCAGGTGCGCGGCGAGCAGTACCGCGAGCGATTGGCCCACGGTACCTTTTCGTTGATGGCCGACAACCTGCAACCGATGAACCAGACCGAACGCCACCGCGCGTTGTTGGTGTGGGAGCGGCTGCTGGGGATTCCGCTGGCGCTGAAAACCTTTGCCCAGACCGACCTCGACCTCACCCAGCGCACCCGTGTCTTGCGCGGCCAGGCCCTGGTGGAGAAGACCGGCCCGCACGCGGCCAGGGTCTATCGGCTGGTCAGTGACCAGGAGCAACTTGTGCTCACCGGTGACGTCCAGCAGATCAGCGAACAACTCGCCCGAGCGACGATCTACCTGTTGGCGGACGAGCTGGTTCGCTACCCCGTGGGCGAGCAACCGGTGCGCCTGGCGCAATTGAAACAGGACAAGGGTTTTGGCTTCGATCTGCGCCTGGTCACAGTCCAGGAAGCCGACATGGACGAAGACCAGAGCCGTCGGGTGTCCGAGGGCGACACGGTAATGGCGCTGGGAAAGGAGGGGGATTCGATCCGTGTGTTCGCCGGCATGGTCGGCACGCCGTGGGTGCTGGAAATCGGCCCGTTGTACCAGATGAATCCTTATCCGCCAGAGTGGCTGGTGCTGATTGCCGCACTGGGGCTGAGCCTGATCGGCCTGATCGTCTATCTGCTGGTACGGCAACTGGAGCGCCGCTTGCGGGGACTGGAATCGGCAGCTACGAGGATCGCCAAGGGCAG
Organism: Pseudomonas sp. NPDC087336; assembly: GCF_044744285.1. Classification (NCBI taxonomy): domain Bacteria; kingdom Pseudomonadati; phylum Pseudomonadota; class Gammaproteobacteria; order Pseudomonadales; family Pseudomonadaceae; genus Pseudomonas; species Pseudomonas sp. NPDC087336. The sequence goes on from NZ_JBIUYA010000046.1 coordinate 3,733, forward strand.
CCTGGAAACCCGTGTGCCGACGCGGGGCGCGGACTCGGTGGGGCGACTGGCGTCGGCGTTCAACGGCATGGCCGAGCATCTGCAACAGCTGCTGGCCATTCAGCGCGAGCTGGTGCGTGCCGTGTCCCACGAATTGCGCACCCCGGTGGCGCGCCTGCGTTTTGGCCTGGAAATGATCGGCTCGGCCAAGACACCGCAAGCCCTGGAAAAATACTGCGAAGGCATGGACCACGATATCGAGGACCTCGACCGCCTGGTCGACGAGATGCTGACTTACGCGCGGCTGGAGCAAGGCTCGCCGGCACTGAATTTTCAGCGTATCGACCTGGATGCCCTGGTCAATCAGGTGATCGAGGAGCTGGCCCCCTTGCGCGCCGATGTCACGGTGCAGCGAGGACTGTGCCTGTCGGCCGCCGACTGCGACGACGCGTGGGTCGAGGCCGAGCCGCGCTACCTGCACCGGGCGCTGCAGAACCTGGTGAGCAATGCCATGCGCCACGCCCAATCGCGGGTCACCATCAGTTATCAGGTGGGGCAGCAACGCTGTCGGGTGGATGTCGAAGATGACGGGCCGGGCGTTCCGGAAATAGCCTGGGAGAAAATTTTCACGCCATTCCTGCGACTCGACGACAGCCGCACCCGGGCCTCGGGCGGCCATGGGTTGGGATTGTCGATCGTGCGGCGGATCATCCATTGGCACGACGGCCGGGCGTTGATCGGCAAGAGCAAAAGCCTGGGCGGCGCGTGTTTCAGCTTGAGCTGGCCGAGGAATCAGGAGAAGCGGTGAAGCAGAAATCCTCAGGCCTTGATACTGACCAGACTCAACAACTGCCCATCCTTGACCCCGAACTGCGCCTGCAACTCGGTGCCGTTGCGCCATTCGCCGGACAGGTCAGTCAGCAACCGCAACCGCACCTCACCTGACTCGGTCCACTCCAGCACCTCGGCGTGTTCGAAATAGAAACGTTTACGGACGATCGGGTAAAGCGCCTTGAACAAGCTCTCTTTCACTGAAAAAGTCAGGGTTACCAACAACGCCAACTGATCGCGACGCCCGGCGGCCATGCGCTGCAGTTCCGGTGGGGTGAGAATTTCCCCGGCCAGGCGTTCGGCGCGTTCGGCATTGAGCAGGCTTTCCATGTCCATTCCCAACCCGCGCCAATGGGTTTTTTTCGCGACGATGGCTGCGGCCCGACCGGTGCTATGGGTGATCGAACCGGTGATGTGTGCCGGCCAGACTGGCGCCCGGTCATCGCCGATGGCCGGGCTGAAATTCAGGCCCTCCAGCTGTTGCAGGGCGGCGCGGGCGCAGATCCGCCCGGCGAGAAACTCTGCCTGGCGTTTGGCGACCGAGCGCTGAATGCTCGCTGGCGCCTCGATGGCGCTACGTTGGAAGTCATCGCTGAGCAGGCGCGAAGGATCGAAGTGGGTACTCAACAGCACAGTATCGGGCAGCACCAGCGGCAGAGGCCAATGGGCATCGAGGGACGTGCAGCAGACGGGCAGGGCGGGGACGGAATTCATACCGGGCATTTTGCCGGGTTGCCTTGATGCTGGGTAGTCTTTGAGGGCTTTTGGGGCGAGGGGAAAAATCCCCTCGCCATCGTGTCTAGCCGATCAACTAAAGATTTTCTTGAGAAATGCCTGCATATCCGCCCACGATTTTTCATCCGCCGCTTTGTTGTAGCCAATGTCCGGCCCACCATGATCACCATGGCTCAAGCGATCGGCATCGGGATTGCTGAAACCGTGCTTGGCGCCGTCGAGGCTGACGAACCGGTAGTCGGCACCGGCCTTGTCCATCTCGGCTTTGAAAGCAGCGACATTTTCCGGGGTGATCAGGCTGTCCTGGGCGCCGTGTTCGACGAGGATTTTCGCCTTGACGCTGCCCGGTGTCGCAGGGGCATTGGTGGCTAGCGCGCCGTGGAAGCTCACGACCCCGGCCAGAGGCACACCCTGACGGGCGGCATTGAGCACCACGCCGCCGCCGAAACAGTAGCCGATGGCGGCGAGCTTGTTCGGATCGGTTTGTGCCTGTTGTTTGAGCAAGTCGAGTCCCGCCTGGAAGCGCGCGCTGGCAATCGCGTTGTCCTTGAGCACGGCTTGCATGAAGGCCATCGCATCCTTGGGATGCTCGGTGTTCTTGCCGTCGCCATACATGTCGATGGCCAGGGCGCTGTAACCCAGGCCGGCCAAGTCGCGGGCGCGGCGCTTGGCGTAGTCGTTCAACCCCCAGAACTCATGCACCACCACGACACCGGGACGCGGACCTTTTATCGCGTCATCAAAGGCGTAATAGCCGATCATCCGGGTGCCGTCGGGACTTTGGTACGGGATTTCCTGAGTCTTGATGGCGGCCTGGGCCAGCCCGCTGACGGAGAGCAAGAAGAGGGCGAAGAGCATGCGCATGGTCGGTCTCCTGCAAGAAAATCATCGAAACAGCTGGGTGGATATGGTTCAGCTCAGGTTAAGCGCTTGTTCAGGGGGAGTTCAGGGCTGCGTCAGTAATCTTGCCCTGTCGCCAAAACAACGCTAACTCTTGAGGAGCTTCACCCATGACTGGATTTAAAAAACTGCTGCTGGCATTCACCGTCTTCGGCGCGAGCACTGCAGCAATCGCTTCCAACGACAATTTCGCCAGCCTTACTTATGGGCAGACCAGCGACAAGATCAAAAAGTCCCACGCCTTGAACGATAACCTCGACCGTCCGAATGCCGACGGCGTGATCGGCAAGGACAACACCTGGGGCTTGCGTCTGGGCCAGCAACACAGCCAGGGCCGCTACTACGCCACTTACGACAACGTGTCGGGCTCGCACAATGGCATTAAACTGCGTCAGGAAAACCTCTTGGGTAGCTTCGATGTGTTCCATCCGTTAAGTGCTGGCACCAAACTGTTCGGTGGCGCCTCGGCCGGGTTGACCAAAATGACCCAGGAATCGCCAGGCTTCAGTCGCGACAGCAACATCGGTTACGCCGTTGGCGCACAGGCAGGGATTCTGCAACAAGTTTCGCAAAACACTTCGGTTGAACTGGGGTACCGTTACCTGCGTAGCAACGCCAGCACTGAAATGAGCGAGCGAGGCGGTAGCAAGCAGGGTTCGCTGAGCTTGACCAGTAGCGCACAGACCTACCTTTCAGCCAACTACGCTTTCTGAAAAGCGTGTGCGACCGCCGTGGGGGGGGGGGGGGGGGGGGGGGGGGGGGCCCCGCCCCCCCCGCGGGGGGGGGGGGGGGGGGGGGCGCCCGCCGCCGCCCCACGGGCGCCCGGGTGGGGTGGGGGTGGGGTTTGCTGTTTGCTTGCTTTTTTCTATTTCTTTCTGCCCCCCCCCCCCCCACCCCCCCCTACCCCCCACCGCGGGTTTCCCACCGGGGGGGGCGCCGGGGGGGGGGAAAAACCCCCGGCCTGGCCCCCCCCACGGCCTGTCAGCCGAAGGTGCGTCGATCGTGCCTCTGGTGTATTTGATTTGCCTGGGAGAGCGACATGAAACTGCTGGTCGTCGAGGATGAGGCGCTGTTGCGTCATCACCTGCAAACCCGTCTGACGGATAGCGGCCATGTGGTCGAGTCCGTAGCCAACGCCGTCGATGCGCTGTATCAGACAGAACAGTTCAACCACGACCTGGCGGTGATCGATCTTGGGTTGCCAGGCATGGGCGGGCTGGATCTGATCCGTCAGTTGCGCTCGCAAGGCAAGACCTTTCCAATCCTGATCCTCACAGCACGCGGTAACTGGCAGGACAAGGTGGAAGGCCTTGCTGCCGGTGCCGACGACTATGTGGTCAAGCCCTTCCAGTTCGAAGAGCTGGAAGCTCGGCTGAATGCCTTGTTGCGTCGCTCCAGCGGGTTTACCCAATCAACGATCGTTGCCGGGCCGCTGTTGCTCGACCTCAATCGCAAGCAGGCGTCCCTTGACGAGCAACCCTTGGCATTGACCGCGTATGAATACCGGATTCTCGAATACTTGATGCGCCACCATCAGCAGGTGGTGCCCAAGGACCGTTTGATGGAGCAGCTTTATCCGGATGATGACGACCGCGATCCGAACGTAATTGAAGTGCTGGTCGGCCGTCTGCGTCGCAAACTCGAAGGTACGTCCGGCTTCAAGCCAATTGATACGGTGCGTGGCCTGGGCTATCTGTTCACTGAGCGTTGCACTTGATCGGTTCTCTTCGCGTTCGCCTGATGCTCGCCGCCACGATCCTGGCGGTCTTGTTCATGCTGGCATTGCTGCCGGCGATGCAGGGAGCGTTCAGCCTGGCGCTGCAGGATGCCATCGAGCAGCGACTGGCGTCGGACGTCACCACGTTGATCTCCGCCGCACGGGTCGAGAACAACCGCTTGCAGATGCCGGAACAGTTGCCCGATGAGCGCTTCAACCTGGCCGACGGCAATTTGCTCGGTTACATCTACAGCCGCGAAGGCCAATTGGTGTGGCGCTCGAAAGACACCTTGGACGAGAACATCAATTACACGCCGCGTTACGACGGGCGCGGTAATGAATTCGCCAGGATTCGCCAGGACAATGGCCGGGAATTCTTCGTCTATGACGTCGAGGTCAAACTGCTCGGCGGCAAAAGTGCGGCGTTCAGCTTCGTCGCGTTGCAACCGGCGCATGAATACGATGCCACGCTCAGCGGGCTGCGGGACAATCTGTACCTGGGATTCGGCGCGGCGTTGCTGGTACTTCTGGCATTACTGTGGGTCGGCTTGACCTGGGGGTTGCAGGCATTGCGCCGGTTGAGCCAGGAGCTGGACGAGATCGAAAGCGGCACCCGCGAAAGCCTGAGCGAACAACACCCGCGTGAATTGCTGCGCCTGACCGGCTCCCTCAACCGCCTGCTGCACAGCGAGCGTGAACAGCGTAGCCGTTACCGCGATTCCCTCGACGACCTGGCCCATAGCCTGAAAACCCCATTGGCGGTATTGCAAGGGGTAAGCGAAGGCATGGCGCAACGCCCTGAGGACCGGGATCAGGCCTGGGTGCTGCAGACCCAGATCGAGCGCATGAGCCAGCAGATCAGTTACCAATTGCAGCGCGCCAGCCTGCGCAAAAGCGGCCTGGTGCGCCATCAGGTACGTCTGCAACCGGTGTTGCAGAGCCTTTGCGACACACTGGACAAGGTCTATCGTGACAAACGGGTGCAGGTTAGTTTCGATTTGCCGGAGCAGTGCCGGGTCCCTATCGAGCAGGGTGCCTTGCTGGAAATGTTGGGCAATCTGCTGGAGAACGCTTATCGACTGTGCTTGAGCGAAGTGCGCATCAGCGTGCGCACCCTCAATGGTATCGAGATATGCGTGGAAGACGATGGACCAGGCGTCCCGCTCGATCAGCGCACGCGGATCCTGCAGCGGGGTGAGCGCCTGGACCGCCAGCATCCGGGGCAGGGTATTGGCCTGGCGGTGGTCAAGGACATCATCGAAAGCTACAGCGCAAAACTGACCCTGGGCGACTCGCCCCTGGGTGGTGCGGCCTTCCGTATTCAGTTTCCGCTGGTGTGATCTTGAACTCAGTTTTCCCGAGCCCGATAGGCCCCCGGTGTCAATCCGGTCCACTTCTTGAATGCCCGATGAAACGCCGATGGCTCGGAAAACCCCAATTGCTCGGCGATCTGTTGCAATGGCAAGTCGTTGCGGCCCAGGTGATAAATGGCGATGTCGCGACGTAGTTGGTCCTTCAATTCCTGAAAACTGGTGTTTTCTTCACGCAGATGCCGGCGCAGTGTCTGTGGGCTGATATGCAGGTGTGCAGCCACGGCCTCCAGGTCCGGCCAGGGTGAGCGGTCACGACTGAGCAAGCGTCGCAACTGGCTGCTCAGGCTGTGGCCGTCATCGGGGCGCGATAACAGATCGGCAGGCGAGCGTTCAAGGAACTGCTTGAGCGTGCGTTCGTCCTGCAGCAGTGGCATGTTCAGGTAGCGACTGTGGAACAGCAGGCTGCTCTGTTGTGCCGAAAACTCGAGCGGGCACGAGAACAGCAACTCGTATTCACCTCCGTGTTCCGGTCGCGGGTAGCTGAACGTGGCCTTCTCCAGTTGAATACGCTGGCCAATCAACCAGCTGGCGAAACGATGCCAGATCACCAACAGACTCTCGGTGAGGAAATGTTCCGGGTCCCAGAGCTGCGAATCGTCCAGGCTCAGGCGAATCATTTCGTCTTCGCGCGTCAGCGTCAGGCGCGGGGCGTCCGGGAATAGGCCATAAAACATTAATCCGCGGTGCAGTGCTTTATCCAGATTGCGGCAATGGATCACGGCATGACACATCATCGCGAAGCTGCCTGGCTTGCTGACGCCTTGCCCGAAACCCAGGTACTCATCGTCCAGTGCCAGCCACAGCGCCTGGATCAGACGGGTGAACTGTTCTGGAGGGATACGCGCCCGAGGCTCGTCGAGCAGCTCGGGGCTGATCCCCAACTGCAGCAACAGTCTCGAATAATCGTAACCACGCCGTTGCGCGCCACCGAGGACGGCACGGGCGAAATGACTGGCGATGGTGCGTTCGCGCATAGCAGGCAAGTCCTTCCATTGAGCGACGGATGGTAGCCGTGCTTCGTACCCATGAACAAGGCGGATATCCGCCAGATTACCGGGGTGTGATCTGAAGAGAGGGCGGAAATCCGCCATTGCGCAAACGTCTCGCGGTGATCCGGAAAAATCTGCAGCCCTTGATGTCAGAAGGCTTGCAGGCTTTTCCTACAAGGTGGCACGGGCTTTGCGATAGAACCAGCAGATGCCTGCCATCGCGCAGCTCGAAAAAACAAATCCCTCCAGTGCAGGAGGGTTCGCAATTGAGTTGAGGTGGACAACAGTTGGATGTTGTCGCCGCGCACTCTTGAGGAACTTTGCAATGACGACTCGTCAGCCACTGTACAAATCCCTGTATTTCCAGGTGATCGTTGCAATTGTCATCGGTATCTTGCTCGGTCACTACTATCCACAGCTCGGTGTGGCCGTAAAACCGCTGGGTGACGGGTTCATCAAACTGATCAAGATGATCATCGCGCCGATCATCTTCTGCACCGTCGTCAGCGGTATTGCTGGCATGCAGGACATGAAATCGGTCGGCAAGACCGGTGGCTACGCACTGCTGTATTTCGAAATCGTTTCGACCATCGCGCTGCTGGTCGGCCTGGTGGTGGTCAACATCGTCCAGCCGGGTGCCGGCATGCACATCGACGTGTCCACACTGGATGCATCCAAAGTGGCTGCCTATGTCTCGGCCGGTGCTGATCAAAGCGTCGTCGGCTTCCTGCTCAACGTGATCCCGTCCACCATCGTCGGTGCGTTCGCCACCGGTGACATTCTGCAAGTGCTGATGTTCTCGGTGATCTTCGGTTTCGCCTTGCATCGCCTGGGTGCCTACGGCAAGCCGCTGCTGGACTTGATCGATCGCTTCGCCCACGTGATGTTCAACATCATCAACATGATCATGAAGCTCGCACCAATCGGTGCCTTCGGTGCCATGGCTTTCACCATCGGTGCCTACGGTGTCGGCTCGCTGGTGCAACTGGGCCAGTTGATGGCCTGCTTCTACATCACCTGCCTGCTGTTCATCCTGATCGTGCTGGGCGGTATCGCTCGCGCTCACGGCTTCAGCGTGTTGAAACTGATCCGCTACATCCGCGAAGAACTGCTGATCGTGCTGGGTACTTCCTCTTCGGAGTCGGTGTTGCCACGCATGCTGATCAAGATGGAGCGTCTGGGTGCGCAGAAGTCCGTAGTTGGCCTGGTGATCCCGACCGGCTACTCGTTCAATCTCGACGGTACTGCGATCTACCTGACCATGGCGGCCGTGTTTATTGCCCAGGCCACCGACACCCACATGGACATCACGCACCAGATCACCTTGCTGGTGGTGTTGCTGCTGTCTTCCAAGGGCGCTGCAGGCGTAACCGGTTCGGGCTTCATCGTACTGGCAGCCACCCTGTCCGCCGTAGGCCACCTGCCGGTTGCCGGCCTGGCGTTGATCCTGGGTATCGACCGTTTCATGTCCGAAGCCCGCGCACTGACCAACCTGGTCGGTAACGCCGTTGCCACCATCGTTGTGGCCAAGTGGGTCAAGGAGCTGGACACCGACGTGCTGCAAGCTGAGCTGGCGTCTGGCGGTCGCGGCATTGCCGACGAGCCTAAGGACGATGTTCTGGGCCACGTCGAAGCGGTAACCCCGACTCACGCCAAGTAAGCCTTGTTGTCATGAAAAACCCGCTTCGGCGGGTTTTTTCTTGCCCGGGATTTGAGCGCAACGGTCATTGGATGTGGCGCATAAGGTGATTGCTGCAAAGCGCTTGGCTGCCTAGGCTGGGGCATCATCCAGGGAGAACGCTCATGCTCGGTCCATTGGCATCGCTCAAGGTTCTGGATTTCTCGACATTGCTGCCGGGGCCGTTCGCTTCGCTATTGCTGGCGGACATGGGCGCCGAGGTGTTGCGCATCGAATCGCCGACCCGCATTGACCTTCTACGCGTGCTGCCGCCGCACGATCAGGGCGTATCGGCCAGTCATGCCTACCTCAATCGCAACAAGCGCAGCCTGGCCCTGGACCTCAAGCAGCCCGAAGCGCTGGAGGTGATCATGCAATTGTTGCAGGACTACGACATCGTGCTGGAGCAGTTCCGTCCCGGCGTCATGGAGCGTTTAGGCCTGGGTTATGAAGCCTTGAAGGCGATTAATCCGAAGCTGATTTATGTATCGATCACCGGTTACGGCCAGACCGGCCCCTACAAGGACCGCGCCGGTCATGACATCAATTACCTGGCGCTGGCCGGGCTTTCGAGCTACAGCGGTCGCGCCGACAGTGGGCCGCTGCCGTTGGGCATGCAGGTGGCAGACATTGCCGGTGGCTCGTTGCACGGGGTGATCGGCCTGCTGGCCGCTGTCATCGCTCGACAGCAAACCGGGCAGGGCCAGCACCTGGACGTGAGCATGACCGATTGCGCGTTCAGCCTGAACGCCATGGCGGGTGCCGGGTACCTGGCCTGTGGCGTCGAACCGGGTCGGGAAGACCAGATGCTCAATGGCGGCAGCTTCTATGACTATTACCGTTCCCGGGATGGGCGCTGGCTGTCGGTGGGCAGCCTGGAACCGTCGTTCATGAAACAGTTGTGTGCAGCGCTGGGGCTGGAGGAGTGGGCGAGCCTGGGGTTATCCGGGCAACCCGCACAACAACGCAAGCTCAAGGATGCGTTGAAGACCGAGTTCGAAAAACATGACTTTGCCGAATTGTGTGCGCTGTTCGCCGAGCTAGACGCTTGCGTCGAACCGGTCTTGAGCCTGGGTGAGGCGGTGCGGCATCCGCAGTTGCAGGCGCGGGAGTTGGTGACGCAAGTACCGCGGGGCGATGGTTCGAGTCAGGCGCAGATGGCGTGCCCGTTGAAGTTTTCAGACGAATTACCGCAGCCCCGGCATATTGGCGCGGCGCTGGGGCAGCATACGGACCAGGTGTTGGGGGAGTTGGGGTTCACTGCTGAGCGGATTGCCGAGTTGCGGCGTGCCAAGGTAATTCTTTAGCGCCTGCCAGTCCGCCTTCGCGAGCAAGCCCGCTCCGACAATGGATCCGGGCTGGACCGAAAATCCCCTGTGGGAGCGGGCTTGCCCGCGAAGAGGCCGGCGCAGACACTGAAAATCCTGTTACTCAACCCGCATCTCGCCGCTGAACACCAACGTGTTGCGACAGCGCCGACACAAATACCGCCGCCCCTGTCGCACCAAACCATGACGTTGCGCCGAAAAGGGGAAATCGCTGTCGGCGCACGGGCACTTGTAGATGTAGCGGGTCACGCTGCGGCGCTTGACGTCGTAGGTGTGGCAACGGTTGGGGGGCAATTCGTATACGCCGCGCATGATCAGTTGCCACTCTTCGCCATGGGGCTGGATGCGGTCACCGAACAGTTGATGGGCGATCAGGTGCGCGACCTCGTGGGCGACGGTCTGCTTGAGAAAATCTTCGGTGTTTTCACGGTACAACTGCGGATTGAAGCGCAGCAGGTTCTCGTGCAAGTGCGCGACACCGGCTTTCTGCCCACGCAGCTTGAAACTCACCACGGGACGCTTGAACGATCGTTTGAAAAAGGATTCGGCTTGTTGGAAACAGTCTTCGACGCGGGTATTGAGTTGCTCGGGCATGCTTGATGGATCTCCAGAGCAGTCGAGTATGCCGCAAGCCAGGGGCCTTGCGAATCTGCGAAGTGCCGAATGGTCTTCGGCGCTCTTTGTGCCTGGGCATTAAAAGGCCGCCTTGCGGCGGCCTGTGTCGGCAGATCTGATTTTTTTGTGGTGAGTTGCTAATTGGTATAGACCGGCCCCACGCCGAGTCCCCAGACAATCACGGTGAACGCCATGATGGCTACCAGCACCACCAGGCCTACGGCGAGCACCGAACTTGAAAATAGAAAGCCCTCGTCAGATGGTATGTTCATGAAGGTTGGCAGTCCCACATACAGCAGGTACACCGTGTAGCAGATGGCCGCCGTGCCGACGATCATCCCCAGCCACAAGTGGGGGTACAAGGCCGCGAGGCCGCCGATGAACAGCGGCGTAGCGGTATAGGTTGCGAACGCAATGCAGCGTGCGAGGCTCGGATTGGCGTCATAGGTGCGGGCCATCCAGTGGATGAATGCACCCATCACCGCCACACCGCCGAGCATCGCCAGGTACGACATGACGGTCATCCATAGTGCGCTTTCCACGGTCAGCATTACCGGCGGGCGATTGCCAATGACCCAGCCCACCTGCGTGGTCCCGATGAACGCCGATACCGCAGGTATCGCCGCCAGGATCAGCGTATGGGTCAGGTACATGTGGCTGATACTTTCTTCCTGATCGCCACGAATCTCTTTCCATTCTTGATCAGGGTGGGTGAAGAGCCCCACTACGTGATGGATCATGCCAGTCACTCCTCTTGTTTTTACCGTCGCCCCCCAGTGGAGCGCCCTACGGGCCAATGAGGCCAAGTAAGTAGTAGGTCTGTATGTGATTCGACCTTATGTCGCAGTATAGGAAGGACTTAACCCTACTGGGGGTAGGGCTTAGAGCAAATTGCGCTGTAAAGCCCCGGGGTAATCGCTGTTGCGTCTGTAGGGCGCGCGATCCGTCGGGGCACTTCGTTCCTGAAGGGTTTTTGCGTAAAATGCCGGCCTTTCGTCACACCTCACGGATTTCGCGTCATGGGCACTCTTACGGTCAACCAGAACAAACTGCAAAAGCGCCTTCGCCGACAGGCCGGTGAGGCGGTTGCCGATTTCAACATGATTGAAGACGGTGACAAGGTCATGGTCTGCCTGTCCGGCGGCAAGGACAGCTACACCATGCTTGATGTGCTGATGCACTTGCAGAAGGTCGCGCCGATCAAGTTCGAGATCGTGGCCGTGAACATGGACCAGAAACAGCCGGGTTTCCCCGAGCATGTGCTGCCGGCCTACCTCAAGGAACTGGGTATCGAGTACCACATCGTCGAGAAAGACACTTACTCGGTGGTCAAGGAGCTGATCCCGGAAGGCAAGACCACCTGCTCCCTGTGCTCGCGCCTGCGTCGTGGCACGCTCTACACCTTTGCCGACGAAATCGGCGCGACCAAGATGGCCCTGGGGCATCACCGCGACGACATTGTCGAGACGTTCTTCCTGAACATGTTCTTCAACGGTTCGCTCAAGGCCATGCCGCCGAAGTTGCGTGCCGATGACGGTCGCAACGTGGTGATTCGCCCCCTGGCCTACTGCAACGAAAAAGACATCCAGGCCTACTCGGACCTCAAGCAATTTCCGATCATCCCATGCAACCTCTGCGGCTCCCAGGAAAACCTGCAGCGCCAGGTGGTCAAGGAAATGCTGCAGGATTGGGAGCGCAAGACCCCGGGCCGCACCGAAAGCATTTTCCGCAGCCTGCAGAACGTGATCCCGTCGCAATTGGCGGACCGCAACCTGTTCGACTTCACCAGCCTGAAGATCGACGAATCCGCCGCTTCGCGTTTCGTCAACGTGGTCAACCTTTAAACACCATCACTGTGGGAGCTGGCCTGCTGGTTCCCATTACATTTTTCAATCCCAGGAGAGGGCATGCGCGACTACAAGTGGCTGAACGAATACTGCTTGAACCGCTTCGGTTCGGCGGCTGAACTGGAAGCCCATCTGCCCGCTCCCAAGACTGCAGCGCAACTGCGCGACATCACCGACGACCGCTACCTCTCGACCATGGCATTGCGCGTATTCCGCGCCGGGCTCAAGCACAGCCTGGTGGACGCCAAGTGGCCAGCCTTCGAAGAAGTGTTCTTCAAGTTCGACCCGGAAAAAGTCGTGCTGATGAGTGCCGAACACCTGGAGCGACTGATGCAGGACACGCGGATCATCCGCCATCTGGGCAAGCTCAAGAGCGTGCCGCGCAACGCGCAGTTCGTGCTGGACGTGGCTCATGAGCAGGGAAGCTTCGGGGCAATGATCGCCGATTGGCCGGTGACCGACATCGTCGGGCTGTGGACCTTGCTGAAAAAACGCGGTCATCAATTGGGCGGACTGTCGGCGCCGCGATTCTTGCGCATGGTCGGCAAAGACACCTTTGTGCCGAGCTACGACGTGGTGGCTGCATTGAATGCCCAGGACATCATCGACAAAGTGCCGAGCAGCCTGCGCGACCTCGCTATGGTGCAAGACGTGTTCAACCAGTGGCATGAGGAAAGTGGCGGGCGGCCGATGAGCCAGATTTCGATGATGCTGGCCTATACAGTCAACCATTAAGACCGAGTTGCCCCGTTCGCTGGCAAGCCAGCGCCTACAAAAACACCAGTCTTGTAGGCGCTGGCTTGCCAGCGAAGGTGCCCTGTCAGGCGACGGAGATTTCACTTTCGCCAGCCAACTTGCGATTCAACTGATACCGCCACCGCACATACAACAGTGCCGAACAGAACACCGCCAGGCTCGCGGCCATCTCCAGCACGCCGAAGATCTGTCGGTTGGGGTCATAAGCGGCCAATGCGCCCTTGATGAAATACAGGTTCACCACAAAGCACATCCACGAATGTCCCCGGGCATTGCCGACAATCATCCCCGGCGCGAGCAACAGCAACGGCACCAGCTCGATCAGCAGGATCACCCACGGCCGCGCACCGTGCAGGTCGGCGACCATCAGGTAGTAAACGCAGAGCAATCCCACCAGGCCAAAGAAGCACAGCAGGCTGATGGCGCGCATCGCCTTGACCCGTGGTTCAAGCCATTCGATAGCGGGCAGGACCTTTGGCTTCTTGGCCACCCTCAACCCTCCAGTTTCTGTGCAGTCTTGGCCAGGCGCATGCCCAGGGCCCGGCACAGTGCCACTTCGTGGGCATCCAGACCGCTTTTGCCATCGGCTCCGGCGTGATGGCTGGCGCCGTAGGGTGTGCCGCCGCCCTGGGTTTCCAGCAATGCCGACTCGCTGTAGGGCAGGCCGGTGATTAGCATGCCGTGATGCAACAGCGGCAGCATCATCGACAGCAGGGTGGTTTCCTGCCCGCCGTGCAGGCTCGCGGTGGAGGTGAACACTCCGGCGGGTTTGCCCACCAGGGCGCCGGTCAGCCACAGGTTGCTGGTGCCGTCGAGAAAGTACTTGAGTGGCGCCGCCATGTTGCCAAAGCGGGTCGGACTGCCTAGTGCCAGGCCTGCGCAGTTCTTCAGGTCATCGAGGCTGGCGTAGAGGGCGCCTTCGTCCGGGATATCCGGCGCCACGGCTTCGCACTCGGTGGAAATGGCCGGTACCGTGCGCAATCGGGCTTCAAGGCCGGCCTGTTCGACGCCACGGGCAATTTGCCGGGCCATTTCATTGGTCGAGCCGCTGCGGCTGTAATACAACACCAGAATGTACGGCGCACTCACGGCAACAGCTCCAGGATCTGCTCTGGCGGACGGCCAATGATGGCCTTGTCGCCGACTTCGAGGATCGGTCGCTCCATCAGCTTCGGGTGGGCGGCGATGGCGGCGATCAATTGCGCCTCGCTCAGGCTGCTGTCGGCCAGGGAGAGGGTCTTGTATTCGTCTTCGCCGGTGCGCAGCAGTTGCCGTGCACTGATCCCGAGTTTGCCCAGCAGGCTCTGGATTTGCGTGGCGTCCAGCGGTGTTTCCAGGTAGCGGACTACCGTCGGGGCCAAGCCGCGGGCTTCAAGCAGTTCGAGCGCACCGCGGGATTTCGAGCAGCGCGGGTTGTGATAAAGCGTCAGATCGGTCATGAGCGGGTCGCATCTTGCGTAAGGTGGCAGCTATTCTAACTGGGCAGCGCGTAATCCTGAACCTTGCCGGGCGATGGGTCGCAGGCGCTTTCAATTTTTGACAAGGAACACGACATGACAAGGCGACTGGCAGCGGCATTGACGATTATCGGGGCGTTGATGCTGGGGGGCTGCGGTAACGACTACGGTATCGATCAGAACGGACAGAAGGTCGCCGCCGAGCGCCTGGACGGCAAATGGCTGGTCATCAATTATTGGGCTGAATGGTGCAGCCCGTGCCGTACCGAGATTCCGGAATTGAACGCGCTGGCCGACCAACTCAAGGACAAGAAGATCAGCGTGTTCGGGGTCAACTTCGACAATGTGCAGGGCGAAGAGCTGAAAAGTGCCAGCGAGAAACTCGGGATCAAGTTCACCGTGCTGGCGCAGGACCCTTCGGAATTGTTCGAACTGCCGCGCAGTGAGGCGTTGCCGGTGACCTACATCATCGATAACAAGGGCAAGGTGCGGGAACAGTTGATGGGCGAGCAGACGGCGGCGGGGGTGGTGGCGAAGCTGGAGGCGTTGCAGGCTAAAAACTGATTACGCTGATCGTTCCCATGCTTTGCGTGGGAACGCCGCTCGGGACGCTCCGCGTCCCTGTGACGCAGAGCGTCAATTGATGCATTCCCGCGCAGAGCGTGGGAATGATCAGGTAGAGGGGATCAACCCTCTTCCAGCCACCAGCGCAGCGGCTTGCCTTCGGCTGGCCAGAAGCGCATCTGCTCGATTGACGAAACGTCCCAGCGCTGCACGTTTTCCAGCGCCTGGAGGAAGCGTTTTTCCTGCTCCATCAGTGCCGGCGCACAGAGTTTGCGGGTGCTGCCGATCTTGCCGAAGCTCAGCTTGTTGCCTTCCAGGCTGTAAGGCGCGAACCAGTGGTTGCAACCACCGCTACCGTAGGCACGACCGTCGTCGCCCAAGGTAATGGTCAGGTGGCTGTAATCCATCAACGGACGTTCGCCGATCCACTCCAGAATGTAGCTGCGATTGTGCTCAAGCTGCACCGGTTCCGCGGCGCAGCCCATAAGGCTTGCACCGACCAGCGCGGTCAGGGCGAGGCGTTTCATCACGCAGGCTCCTGGCATTTTGGGCACAGGTGTTTCTCGCCAACGGTGGTCCAGCCCAACTCGGTGATCCGCGCGGTGGCGGCAGGCTTTTCGGCCTTGTTGCCAAGCTTGGCGTCAACGGCGAACTCGAAACTCAGTTCTTTGGCGCAGCTGTCGCAATTCACCTGCCAGGTATGGATCGCCAGTTCGCCGAACACCGGACCACTGGCCACCGCGACCCATTGGCCAGGCGGGTTGATCAGGTGGCGAACCGTTTCGACGGTCAGGCGCATGGACAAGTCCTTGGCGCCCTTGAGGGTCACGACCAGCACGTCGTTATTACGAATCGAGCCGCCGTTGCCGGTGACTTGATAACGCCCCGGCACCAGGGCGCGGCATTCGGTGAGGGTGTGTTGCGGGTTCATCAGGGTGTAGCGGAAATCGTGTTCGACCATGGGTCCTCCAAATATGCGCAATATGCTAGCACGGGCATACGCGCAGCATGGTGCGGGCATATGACCTTCGATCAGGTTCAATCACCCTCGACCTGATTCTGCGGCGTTCCGGCCGCCCAGGCCGCGATGTTCTGCAAGGTGGTCGCGGCAATCGCGCCCAGGGCTTCGCGGGTCAGGAAGGCCTGGTGTGCCGTGACGATCACGTTGGGGAAGGTCAGCAACCGCGCCAGTACATCGTCCTGCAATGGCAGATCGGAACGGTCTTCGAAAAACAGTTGCGCTTCCTCTTCATACACATCCAGTCCCAAATAACCCAACTGGCCGTTCTTCAAGGCGTCGATCAGGGCAGGGGTGTCTACCAGGCCGCCGCGACCGGTGTTGATCAACATGGCGCCAGGCTGCATGTGCGCCAGGGATTGGCGGTTGATCAAATGCTTGCTCTGCTCGTTGAGTGGACAGTGCAGGCTGATGATCTGCGACTCGGCCAGCAACTGCGGCAAGCTCAGGTAGCGGGCGCCAAGCGCTTCGACCTGCGGATTGGGGAAGGGGTCATAGGCCAGCAGTTGGCAGCCGAACCCGTTCATGATTTTCGCGAAGGTCGCACCGATCTGCCCGGTGCCGACCACGCCGACGGTCTTGCCCACCAGGTCGAACCCCGTCAACCCGTGCAGGCTGAAGTCGCCTTCGCGCGTGCGGTTGTAGGCGCGGTGCAGGCGGCGGTTGAGTGCCAGGATCAGTGCTACGGCATGCTCGGCCACGGCGTGGGGCGAATAGGCCGGAACGCGCACGACCGCCAGCCCCAGGCGCTTCGCCGCCGCCAGGTCGACATGGTTGTAACCGGCCGAACGCAGGGCGATCAGGCGGGTACCGCCCGCGACCAGGCGTTCGAGCACCGGGGCGCCGAGGTCATCGTTGATAAAGGCGCAGACCACCTCGTGGTGCTCCGCCAGTGCGACGGTATCGAGGCTCAGTCGTGCCGGCTGAAAGTGCAACTCGATAGCCGGCGGCAGGTTGGTGGCGAGAAAGCTGTCGCGGTCGTAGGTCTGGCTGCTGAAAAGAATCGTGCGCATGCGGTCCTCCTGGAAAGTGCATCAGGCATTGATACGCGCCTGGGCGGCCAGGCGGTTGATCGCCCGGTCGAGATCTTCAAGTGCGCGATAGGCCTTCGGGTCTTGCTGCTTGAGCAAGGTTTCACTGCGTTGGCAGGCGGCGCGCAGTTGCGGTACGCCGCAGTAGCGGGTTGCGCCGTGCAGGCGATGAACCCGCTCGATCAGGGCGTTGTGGTCGTTGCTTTGCTGGGCCTGGCGGATGGCTTCGCGGTCGGCTTCCAGCGATGCCAGCAGCATTGCCAGCATGTCAGCCGCCAGATCGGCCTTGCCTGCGGCCAGGCGCAAGCCTTCTTCGTGATCGAGCACCTGCAACTCGTAGGTGCTGCCGTGGCTGTCGCCTGCGCGCTCTGGCGTGTGATTGCGCAGGGCCAGCCCGCTCCATTTGAGTACCACTTGCGCCAGTTGCCGCTCGCTGATCGGCTTGGTCAGGTAATCGTCCATGCCGCTTTGCAGCAATGCGCGTTTTTCGTTGGCCATGGCATGCGCCGTGAGGGCCACGATCGGCAGCGGCGTGCAATGGCGCTCGCTTTCCCATTGGCGGATCGCTTCGGTGCTTTGACGCCCATCCATGCCGGGCATTTGCACGTCCATCAGCACCAGGTCGAACGTCTCGTTCTGCACCGCCTTGATCGCCGCGTAACCGCTTTCCACGGCGAGCACCTTGGCGCCCATGTCTTCGAGCAAGGTCTGCACCAGCAGCAGATTGGCCGGGTTGTCGTCGACGCACAGCACCTTCGGCGCGCGGCTTGACAGCGGCTCGCTGGACTCGCTACGCGATTGCCGCGGGTTGACCAGGTCGGACAACGCGCGCCGCAGCTTGCGGGTACAGGCCGGTTTCGCCTGGAGCTGGCTGTGGGGGTTGGGCACCGACAGGTGGAACAGCGTCTGTTCCGTGGTGGGGCACAGCACCAGCACTTTGCAGCCCAGGTGCTCGAGGTCCCAGATGTGCTGGTTGAGGCGTTCAGGTGGCATGTCGTTGCTGGTGATTCCCAGCACCGCGAGCTCGATCGCCTGATCGGTCTGATGCGCGCCGGTGACGCCGTTGGTCAGGCTTTCCAGGGTATTGAACGCGATGACGTCCAGGCCGCAGTCTTCCAGTTGATGCTGCAACGCCTGGCGCGCCAGCTCATGATTTTCCAGCACGGCAACCCGCCGTCCGAGCAACGGCGCGCTCGGCAGGTCTTCGGCATCGTCGCGGGTCTTGGGCAGGTTCAGGCTGATCCAGAACTCCGAACCCTCGCCCGGGGTGCTGTCGACGCCAATTTCGCCACCCATCTGTTCGATCAAGCGCTTGGAGATCACCAGGCCCAGGCCCGTGCCACCGGGTTGCCGCGACAGCGAGTTATCAGCCTGGCTGAAGGCCTGGAACAACGCGCGCACATCCTGGCTCGACAGGCCGACGCCGGTGTCCTGGATGCTGATGCGCAATTGCACGCTGTCTTCGTGTTCTTCTTCGAGCATGGCCCGGGCGACGATAGTGCCCTCGCGGGTGAACTTGATTGCATTGCTGACCAGGTTGGTCAGGATCTGCTTGAGCCGCAACGGATCGCCCACCAGCGACAGGGGCGTATCGCGATACACCAGGCTGATCAGTTCCAGCTGTTTGGCGTGGGCGGCCGGGGCGAGGATGGTCAACGTGTCCTGCAGCAGGTCACGCAAATTGAACGGAATATGGTCAAGTACCAGCTTGCCCGCCTCGATCTTCGAAAAGTCGAGGATTTCGTTGATGATCCCCAGCAGGCTGTCGGCGGACTTTTCGATGGTGCCCAGATAATCGAGCTGGCGCGGGGTCAGTTCACTTTTTTGCAGCAGATGGGTGAAGCCGAGGATGCCGTTGAGCGGCGTGCGTATTTCATGGCTCATGTTGGCCAGGAACTCGGACTTGATCCGGCTCGCCTCCAGCGCTTCCATGCGGGCCAGGTCCAGTTCGATGTTCTGAATCTCGATCGTCTCGAGGTTCTGGCGCACGTCCTCGGTGGCCTGGTCGATGCTGTGTTGCAGTTCTTCCTGGGCATTTTGCAGGGTGCCAGCCATGCGATTGATGCCGGAGGCCAATTCATCCAGCTCCTGGCTGCCCAGTGGCGGCAGGCGGGTTTCCAGGTGACCGTCCTTGAGTTGGGCCACGGCTTGCTTGATCTGGGTCAGCGGCCGATTGATCGTGCGGCCCATGCGCAACGCCAGCAGTGCCGCGCCGCCGAGACCGGCAGCGATCATCAGCAGGCTGGCGAACAGGCTGCGGTAGCCACGCAGCAGCATGCCGTTGTGGGACAGCTCGAGTTCGACCCAGCCGAGCAGACGGTCGGCCTCATCGGGGATCACGTCGCCTGCCAGGTTGCGGTGTTTGCCGAATACCGGCAGCAGGTACCGCGTTGCGTCGCTGCCACTGCGGCGCAGCATTTGCGAGCCTTCGCCCATCGGCGCCTGGGTCAGCATGATCGGCCCGGCGTGAGCCCGCGGCGTGCGGTCTGGCGCAAGAAAAGTCACGGCACGCACGTCCGGTTGTTCCAGGGACTGGGTAGCGATGCGTTCCAGCATTTCGTTGTTGTTGTGCCCCATGGCTGGCGCCACCAGCGGCGCCAGTTGCTCGGCGATCATTTCGCCGCGCTGCAGGAGTTGGGTTTGCAGGTCCGATTGCTGCATCCAGGTGAAATAGCCGCCCAGGACCAATGCCATGAGGCTGGTCGGCAGCAACGTCAGCAACAGCACGCGGCCCTTGATTCCCAGTTTCGTCAGCACGCCTCTCTCCTGCAACCGGCTATTTATCAGGCTGCGCGTGCATCCGGCACGCGCCACTTGCGCAGTGTAGCGATTTGCAGGCGGGCAATCCTCGATAATTGATGTCGTCATTCGTCGGTTGGTCATACGCATTTTCGCCCTGTGCAAACCCTTGGGTTGCCCCGGGCGAGGCAATCTTGAATAATTACCAACTGAGAATTATTTGCAGATACTAATGACGACCATCAGCGCTGGCCATCCCCGTATCCTCTCCATCGAAGACGACCTCGTACTCGGTGCCTATGTGCATGAGCATCTGGGCCGCAGCGGCTTCCAGGTGACCTGGTGCCAGAACGGCCAGGAAGGCCTGGCCATTGCCCGCGAGCAAGCCTTCGATGTGGTGCTGATGGACATCCTGTTGCCGGGTATGGATGGGCTGGCGGTGTTGACGCAACTGCGCCGCAGCCATTCCACCCCAGTGTTGCTGATGTCGGCACTCGGTGCCGAGGCCGATCGCGTCAGCGGTTTTCGGCTGGGGGCCGATGATTACCTGCCCAAACCCTTCAGCATGGTTGAGTTGCGTGTGCGCATCGAAGCCATCCTGCGCCGCGTAGCGCTCGATCGCCGGCCGACCCCGGTGGCGATGGTCACCGACGTGGACAGCCTGCGTTTTGACGACGAGCACTTCGACGTTTTTTATGGCCAGCAGCCTGCCGGCCTGACCCGAACTGAGTATCGCCTGCTGGAAACCCTGAGCCGCAGCGTTGATGAAGTGCTGAGCAAAGCCTTCCTTTATCAGCAAGTGTTGCAGCGCGGTTATGCCGCCCACGATCGCAGCCTGGACATGCACATCAGCCAGATTCGCCGCAAACTCAAGGCCATCGGCTATACCGAGCGGGAGTTGCGCACGGTCTGGGGAAAAGGCTACATCCTGAGTGCCGTCGATGACATGTAACTTGCCGGGGCGGCATTCGCTGTTCTGGAAACTGGCGTGCCTGTTGGTGGCGTTCTGCCTGCTGATGATCTGGTTGAGCTGGTCCTGGGGTCGCTACATGGAGCAGCGCAACCAGTTTCTGTCGGATGAAGCGCGCGCCACGCTGACGCGCTATGCCGCCGAGGCTGAGCAAGCCTGGCAGCAGCGCCAGCAGGAGGGAGTCGATAGCTGGCTGCAGAGCATGCATAACCGCGAAACGGGGTGGGTTGGTGTCATCGGCGGTGATTTACAGTCATTGAGCAGCTATACGCTGACGGACAAGGAAATCGAGCGCCTGACCTTTCTACGCGGCCTGGATTGGCCCGTCCATAAGAAAGGCCGGCCATGGATGCGGGTGCCGTTTCCCGGCGATCCGGCCGCCGGCAGCCTGGTGATCGAACTGCCGAAACGGTTCGTGCCTGGACGCTACCGGGTGTTCTGGCGGGTGATCACCAACGGCGTCATTCCGGGGTTGTTCACCTTGCTGTTGTGCGTCGGCTTGTACCGCTTGCTGGTGGTGCCGCTCAACCACTTGCGCGAGCAGGCCAATGCCTGGCGTGCCGATCAGCTCAACGTGCGACTGTCGCGCCGCACCACCAACCGCGCCGACGAACTGGGAGAGTTGGGCAGGGCGTTCGATCACATGTCCGAACGCCTGCAAAGCACCGTGGCCCTGCAGCAACAACTGTTGCGCGACCTGTCCCACGAATTGCGCACACCCTTGAGCCGCCTGCGGGTGGCCAGTGAGAGCGAGCAGGGACTTGAACAATTACGCGAGCGCATCGGCCGCGAGGTCGATGGCATGCAACGGCTGGTGGAAGACACGCTGCAACTGGCCTGGCTCGATACCGAGCGCACGCGATTACCCGACGAAGCGATCCAGGTCCAGGCCTTGTGGGAGATGCTCACGGAAAACGCCTGCTATGAAAGCTGCTGGCCCGATGCGCAGTTGCAGTGCTCAGTGGACGCCTCCTGCTGGGTGCGCGGCCACCTCAACACCCTGGCCCAGGCCCTGGAGAACATGCTGCGTAACGCCATTCGACATTCGCCCAAGGGGGGCATTGTCCAATTGGGCGGCCGTCGCGACGGCGACTTCTGGCACCTATGGCTGGAGGATCAGGGCGGTGGCGTGGCGGAAGCGGATCTTGAGCGGATCTTCCTGCCCTTTATCCGCCTCGACGGCTCGCGGCCGGGGGATGGCGGATTTGGCCTGGGCTTGAGCATCGCCAGGAATGCGGTGCGGCGTCAGGGCGGAAGGCTTTGGGCGCAGAACACCGGGAGCGGGTTGCGGATGAACATGCGCCTGGTGGCGGATGATGGTGCTATCAGTGACGACGCCTTGGCGAGCAAGCTCTCTCATCCCGCAACGCTCTGATTTTGCCGGAGCGTTCCTGAGTTTCTGTACGACATTTCCCAAAGGGTATCACCGGTCATTTTGAACATCCCTGGCGGTTTAAGCTCGCGCTTTTACTCATGTTCAAGGATTCACGCATGACCGTACCTCAAGTGCCCGGCAGTACCACCGACGACCGCTTCGCTGAAGTGCTTGCACTGATTCAAAGTGCCAGGCGGCAGGCCATGCAGGCGGTGAATACTCAATTGATCGAGCTGTACTGGCAGGTTGGTGCTTATATCAGTCGCAAGCTGGAGAAGGCCGAGTGGGGTGATTCCGTTGTCGGTCAGCTGGCGGAACATCTCAGTCAGACCCAGCCGGGGCTGCGTGGTTTTACTCGGCCCAATCTGTTTCGCATGCGTCAGTTCTACGAGACGTACCGGGGCGATGAGAAAGTCTCACCGCTGGTGAGACAATTACCCTGGACCCATAATCTGGTCATTTTCAGCCAGAGCAAACTACCGCAAGAGCGGGAGTTTTACTTGCGTACGGCGATCCAGGAGAAATGGTCGAAACGCGAACTGGAGCGCCAGTTCAAGGCAGCACTGTTCGAACGCAGCGTGACCCAGCCGGCCAAAGTCTCCTCAGTACTGAAACAAACTCACCCCTCTGCGTTAGAGATATTCCGTGACGCCTACATGGTAGAGTTTCTCGACCTGCCCGGCGCCCACGGCGAAACCGATTTGCATCGGGGCTTGCTGGCGCGTCTCAAGGAGTTTCTGATCGAGCTAGGTCGGGATTTCTGCTTTGTCGGCTCCGAATATCCGCTACAAGTTGGCGGACGTGATTTTGCGCTGGACTTGCTTTTTTTTCACCGCGGTCTCAATTGCCTGGTGGCCATCGAGCTCAAGGTCGGGCGTTTTGAGCCGGAGTATTTGGGCAAGCTGGGCTTCTATCTGGAAGCCCTGGATCGCGAAGAGCGCAAGCCTCATGAAAACCCGGCAATCGGTGTCCTGCTCTGTGCCAGCAAGGATGACGAAGTCGTCGAGTACGCCCTTAACCGCAGCCTGTCGCCCGCGCTGATCGCGGAGTATCAGGTCCAGCTGCCGGACAAACAGTTGTTGCAGGCCAAGCTGCATGAGTTCTATGCCTTGAATGTCGCCCAATCGGAAGAGGGCTGAACCAGCCGCTTATTCCCATAAACCATAAGCACCACACTTTGCGTGATATGGCCTTGCGAGGTTTGCCGGTATGATAGGCGCCCCCGCAGTCTGGATTGCGAATACGCCATGACCTTGCAGTACCCAACCATCGCCGATTGCGTCGGCAACACTCCGCTGGTCCGTTTGCAGCGCCTGCCCGGCGAAACCAGCAACACCCTTTTGCTCAAGCTCGAAGGGAACAACCCGGCGGGTTCGGTCAAGGACCGTCCGGCGCTGTCGATGATCACCCGTGCCGAGTTGCGCGGGCAGATCCATGCCGGCGATACATTGATCGAAGCGACCTCGGGTAACACCGGGATCGCGCTGGCCATGGCCGCCGCGATCAAGGGTTACAAGATGATCCTGATCATGCCGGACAACTCCAGCGCCGAACGCAAGGCCGCCATGACCGCTTATGGCGCCGAGCTGATTCTGGTCAGCCAGGAGCAAGGCATGGAAGGGGCCCGCGACCTCGCCCAGCGTATGGAAGCAGAGGGCCGCGGCAAGGTGCTGGATCAGTTCGCCAACGGTGACAATCCGGAGGCGCACTACACCACCACCGGTCCGGAAATCTGGCGCCAGACCCAGGGCACCATCACCCATTTCGTCAGCTCCATGGGCACCACCGGCACCATCATGGGCGTCTCGCGCTACTTGAAAGAGCAGAACGAGCGCGTGCAGATCATCGGTCTGCAACCGATGGAAGGTTCGGCGATTCCGGGTATCCGGCGCTGGCCCCAGGAGTATCTGCCGAAGATCTACCAGGCCGATCGCGTGGACCGCATCGTCGATATGGCCCAGAGCGAAGCCGAAGACGTGACCCGTCGACTGGCCCGCGAAGAAGGCATCTTCTGTGGTGTGTCATCCGGCGGTGCTGTGGCAGCGATGCTGCGTCTGTCTAAAGAAGTTGAAAACGCGGTGATCGTGGCGATCATCTGCGACCGTGGCGACCGTTACCTGTCGACCGGCATTTTCGACGCGCCCAACTGATGGCCAAGCATGAGAGAGGCCTGCGCTTCCAGCCCGCGGGCGGCAGCAAGGCCCCGCAAGTCCCGACCGGCAAAAAGCAGCGCCTGAGCATCGAGCGCCTGGCCAACGACGGTCGCGGCATCGCGTTTTTCGAAGGTCGAACCTGGTTCGTCATCGGCGCACTGGCCGGTGAAGAAGTCGAGGCGCGGGTGCTCGGCGCCCACGGCAAAGTGGTCGAGGCGCGTACCGAACGGGTATTCAAGGCCAGCGAACTGCGCCGCCCGGCGCCGTGCGCCCATGCCGCTCGTTGTGGTGGCTGCAGCGTGCAACATCTGCCGCACAGCGAACAACTCGCCCTGAAACAGCGCATGCTCGCCGAGCAATTGACCAGGGTCGCCGGTGTCGAGCCAGAAGAATGGGCCGCGCCTTTGAGCGGCCCGGAATTCGCTTACCGCCGTCGCGCCCGGGTAGCGGTGCGCTGGGACATGAAAGCGAAGAAGCTCGAAGTCGGTTTCCGCGCCGCCGGCAGTCATGACATCGTCGCCATCGATGAATGCCCGGTGTTGGTACAGCCCTTGCAACCGATCATGACCCGCTTGCCGGAGATGCTGCGGCGTTTGAGCAAGCCTCAGGCACTCGGGCACGTGGAGCTGTTCAGCGGCTCATCGCTGGCGGTTTTGCTGCGGCACATGGCGCCGTTGTCCGAAAGCGACATGACCATCCTCAAGGATTTCTGCGCGTTCCACGAGGCTCAGTTGTGGCTGCACGGTGAGAGCGAACCGCAGCCGGTCGAGGCCGATCAGTCCTTGGGCTATCGTCTTGAACAGTGGGATTTGAATCTGGCGTATCGGCCTGGGGATTTCATCCAGGTCAATGCCGGGGTCAACGAAGCCATGGTGGCCCAGGCGCTGGACTGGCTGAAACCGCAAGCCGATGAGCGAGTTCTCGATCTATTCTGTGGGTTGGGTAACTTTGCATTGCCGCTGGCCAAGGCCGTTCGCGAAGTCGTGGCGGTGGAGGGTGTGCAGGTGATGGTCGATCGCGCAGCCGCGAATGCTGTCAGCAACAATCTGAATAATGTGCAGTTTTTTCAGGCCGATTTATCCCAGCCTTTGACCGATGCCGAATGGGCGCGTGAAGGCTTTTGTGCGGTACTCTTGGACCCACCGCGTGACGGCGCTTTCGAGGTCGTGCGCAAGCTCAAGTCCCTGGGAGCCGAGCGGTTGGTGTATGTGTCGTGCAACCCGGCAACCCTGGCGCGCGACACCATTGAATTGATCAAGCAGGGCTACCGGTTAAAACGTGCCGGGATTCTCGATATGTTTCCTCAGACGGCACATGTCGAAGCCATGGCGTTATTTGAAGCGAGCTAGGATGCTCGTCTGGTCCGACTGGCCCGCCCGTGCAGCCGCGTACCAGCCCGACGTGGGCTCATGGGCAACGAAGGTCAGCGATTTGACGCATTGAATCTGCGTCGTAGGGAAGGTAAGCAAGATGGTACAGGTGAGAGCACACCAGCCGATCAACACCGACGGCAGTATCAATCTCGAGGCTTGGCTCGATCACGCGGTCAGTGTCGATCTGGCACTGGATCGCGAAGCCTTGAAAGAAGCCTGCGAGTACGCTCGCGAGGCCGAACAACAAGCCAATGCGGCGAAGAATTTATGGTCCGAAGGGACTTCGAGTTTCCGCACCGGCCTTGAGATCGCCGAGATTCTCGCCGACCTCAAGCTCGATCAGGATTCGCTGGTTGCCGCGGTTCTCTACCGTGGCGTGCGTGAAGGCCAGATCCCGTTGCCAGCGGTCAGCCAGCGCTTTGGTCCCGTAGTCGCCAAACTCATCGACGGTGTGCAACGCATGGCGGCGATCAGCGACAGCCTGAGCCCGCGTAAATCCATGGTGATGGGTACTCAGGGCCAGGTGGAAAACCTGCGCAAGATGCTGGTGGCCATGGTCGACGACGTTCGCGTCGCCCTGATCAAACTGGCCGAACGTACCTGTGCGATCCGTGCGGTGAAAACCGCCGATGACGAAAAGCGCAACCGCGTCGCCCGCGAGGTGTTCGACATCTACGCGCCGCTCGCCCATCGCCTGGGTATCGGTCACATCAAGTGGGAACTGGAAGACCTGTCCTTCCGTTACCTGGAGCCAGACCAGTACAAGCAGATCGCCAAGTTGCTCCACGAGCGGCGACTGGATCGCGAGCGCTTCATCAGCGACGTGATGAGCCAGCTGAAAAACGAGTTGCAGGCCACCGGGGTCGATGCTGATATCAGCGGCCGGGCCAAACATATCTATTCGATCTGGCGCAAGATGCAGCGCAAGGGTCTGGAATTCAGCCAGATCTACGACGTGCGGGCCGTGCGTGTGCTGGTGCCGGAAATGCGCGACTGCTACACCGCGCTCGGCATCGTCCACACCCTGTGGCGGCACATCCCCAAAGAGTTCGACGACTACATCGCCAACCCGAAAGAGAACGGCTATCGCTCATTGCATACCGCCGTGATCGGGCCCGAGGGCAAGGTGCTGGAAGTGCAGATCCGTACCCACGCCATGCATGAAGAGGCGGAACTCGGTGTCTGCGCGCACTGGCGCTACAAGGGTACCGACGTCAAGTCCGGCTCCAATCACTACGAAGAAAAAATCTCCTGGTTGCGTCAGGTGCTCGAGTGGCACGAAGAGCTGGGCGACATTGGCGGCTTGGCCGAACAACTGCGGGTCGATATCGAACCCGACCGGGTCTACATCTTCACCCCGGACGGTCACGCCATCGATTTGCCCAAGGGTGCGACGCCACTGGACTTCGCCTACCGCGTGCACACCGAGATCGGTCACAACTGCCGTGGCGCCAAGATCAACGGGCGCATCGTGCCACTCAACTACAGCCTGCAAACCGGTGAACAGGTCGAGATCATCACCAGCAAGCACGGCACCCCGAGCCGCGACTGGCTGAACCCGAACCTGGGTTACGTCACCACGTCACGGGCGCGGGCGAAGATCGTTCACTGGTTCAAGTTGCAGGCCCGTGATCAGAACGTCGCGGCGGGTAAAACCCTGCTGGAACGTGAACTCAATCGCCTCGGTCTGCCGGCGGTGGATTTCGACAAGCTGGCCGACAAGGCCAACATGAAAACCGCCGAGGACATGTTTGCCGCGCTCGGTGCCGGCGACCTGCGCCTGGCGCAACTGGTCAACCTGGCGCAGCAATTGGTCGAGCCGGAGCGCGGCAACGAACAGCTGGAACTGATCCCACGCAAGGCCACCGGCTACAAACCGGGCAAGCGTGGCGATATCCAGATCCAGGGTGTGGGCAACCTGATGACCCAGATGGCGGGCTGCTGCCAGCCGCTGCCGGGGGATGCGATCGTCGGCTACATCACCCAGGGCCGTGGCGTCAGTATCCACCGCCAGGATTGCGCCTCGGTGCTGCAATTGGGCGGGCGCGAGCCGGAGCGGATCATCCAGGTCAGTTGGGGGCCGGTACCGGTGCTCACCTATCCGGTGGACATTGTCATCCGTGCCTACGACCGTTCCGGATTGCTGCGTGACGTCTCGCAGGTGCTGCTCAACGAGCGGATCAACGTGCTGGCGGTCAATACCCGCTCGAACAAGGAGGACAACACCGCGTTGATGTCCCTGACCATCGAGATTCCGGGGCTGGACGCGCTGGGGCGCTTGCTGGGGCGGATTTCCCAGCTGCCGAACATCATCGAAACCCGGCGTAACCGAACCCCTTGAGTCGAGCTTTACTTTAGGAGCGAGCTTGCTCGCGAAGAACCAGAGGGCGGGGCGTCTATCCGGACTGCACGCGTCATCGTTAAGGTCCATCGCGAGCGAGCTCGCTCCTACAGGGAGCGCAAAGAGACTGACAGATGTATTCACTTGAAGACCTGCTGCACCTGATGAACCGCCTGCGCGACCCGCAGTACGGTTGCCCGTGGGACATCAAGCAAACCTACGCGACCATCGTCCCGCACACCCTCGAGGAAGCCTATGAGGTCGCTGACGCCATCGAGCGCGGGGACTTCGATCATTTGCAGGGCGAGTTGGGGGATTTGCTGTTCCAGGTGGTTTATTACAGCCAGCTGGCTCGGGAGGAGGGGCGTTTCGAGTTCGCAGGCGTGGTCGACAGCATTACCCGCAAGCTGATCCGCCGTCACCCGCATGTATTTCCCACCGGTGATCTGTATGCGCCGCTGGATGTACCGCGCTTGAATGAAGAGCAGGTCAAGCAGCGCTGGGAAGAGATCAAGGCTGAAGAGCGCGCGGAGAAATCCGTCGCGCCGCAACAGTTGTCCTTGCTCGATGACGTCCCCGCCGCGCTGCCGGCGTTGTCTCGATCGGCCAAGCTGCAAAAGCGTGCAGGGCAGGTCGGTTTCGACTGGCCTGATGCCTTGCCCGTCCTGGACAAGGTCCGGGAAGAGCTCGATGAAATACTCGAAGCGATGGCCGACAACGACTCGGTGGCAATTGCCGATGAAGTCGGCGATCTGCTGTTTTCCGTGGTCAATCTGGCGCGTCACCTCAAGGTCGATCCGGAAACCGCGCT
Organism: Pseudomonas sp. NPDC087336; assembly: GCF_044744285.1. Taxonomy (NCBI): domain Bacteria; kingdom Pseudomonadati; phylum Pseudomonadota; class Gammaproteobacteria; order Pseudomonadales; family Pseudomonadaceae; genus Pseudomonas; species Pseudomonas sp. NPDC087336. Next base: position 32,313 of record NZ_JBIUYA010000046.1, read on the forward strand.
GCGTGGCGCCAACGGCAAGTTCGAACGACGCTTCCGTTTTATCGAACAGGCATTGCGCGACACCCACCGTCCCATGGAAGATTGCACCCTCGAAGAGTTGGACGCCCTGTGGGGTGAAGCCAAACGTCAGGAAAAGAATGTGCCCAGCTGCGGTTGAGCAGTTGCCTAAGTGAGTAATAAGCACCATGAGCATTTCCCTTCGCGACCAGTTGCTCAAAGCAGGGCTGGTCAACCAGAAGCAGGCCAAGCAGGTCAGCAAAGACAAACAGAAACAGCAGCGTTTGGCCCACAAAGGCCAGATAGAGCTGGATGACTCCCAGCAGCGTGCGGCCCAGGAAGCCATGGCCGAGAAGGTCAAGCGCGACCAGGAACTCAACCGCCAGCAGCAGGAAAAAGTCGAGGCCAAGGCCCGTGTCGCGCAGATCAAGCAATTGATCGAAGCCACGCGTCTGCCCAAGTTGACGACCGAGGATTACTACAACTTCGTCGACGACAAGAAGGTCAAGCGCCTCTCGGTCAACACCTTGATGCGTAACAAGCTGAGCAACGGTTCGCTGGCCATCGTGCATCACGCCGGCGGCTACGAAGTGATTCCCCGTGAAGCGGCCCTGAAGATCCAGGAGCGCGATCCGCAACGTATCGTGCAGCTGAATGTGAAGACCGAAGAAGTTGCCGCCGAGGACGATCCGTACGCGGCCTATCAGATCCCGGATGATCTGATGTGGTAAGCGGTTGACGGCTGCAACAATGACAAACCCCGCTCATGGCGTAATGCTGTTCACTTAAGCGGAGCAGCCTTACGGTCCACTGGAAACCGGGTCTTTGAAATCTTCACCGTCCTTGGCCTCGAAGGCCTTGGACG
>NZ_JBIUYA010000047.1:0-31256 GCF_044744285.1 Pseudomonas sp. NPDC087336
TTCGCGCCATGATGGCCGCGGGTACGGCCGCCGTTGAAGGCGCCGATGGCAGCAGCCTGCGCCTGTTGGGTTCGGTGGGTGAGCCGATCAACCCGGAGGCCTGGGACTGGTACTACAAGAACGTCGGCCAATCCCGTTGCCCGATCGTCGACACCTGGTGGCAGACCGAAACCGGCGCGACCCTGATGAGCCCGCTGCCGGGTGCTCACGGCCTCAAGCCGGGTTCTGCGGCGCGTCCGTTCTTCGGCGTGGTGCCGGCGCTGGTGGACAACCTGGGCAACATCATCGAAGGCGAGGCCGAGGGCAACCTGGTGATTCTCGATTCGTGGCCAGGCCAGGCGCGTACCCTGTACGGCGATCACGACCGTTTCGTCGACACCTACTTCAAGACCTTTCGTGGCATGTACTTCACCGGTGACGGCGCCCGCCGTGACGCCGATGGTTACTACTGGATCACCGGTCGCGTGGACGACGTGCTCAACGTCTCCGGCCACCGCATGGGCACCGCCGAGATCGAAAGCGCGATGGTCGCCCACCCGAAAGTCGCCGAAGCGGCGGTGGTCGGAGTGCCGCACGACATCAAGGGTCAGGGCATCTACGTGTATGTCACCTTGAAGAATGGTGAGGAGCCGAGCGAGCAGCTGCGCCTGGAACTGAAAAACTGGGTGCGCAAGGAGATCGGCCCGATTGCTTCGCCGGATGTGATCCAGTGGGCCCCGGGGCTGCCGAAGACGCGCTCGGGCAAGATCATGCGACGGATTCTGCGCAAGATTGCTACCGCTGAGTACGATGCGTTGGGGGATATTTCCACCCTGGCCGATCCGGGTGTGGTGCAGCATTTGATTGATACGCACAGGACGATGAATGTTGCTTAAGTAACGTTCGGCGTCATCGAAGCCCTGCCGGGTATTTGTCTGGCGGGGCTTTTTGTTGGCTGGCTTTTTGTGTTGGCTGTGCGGGCAAGCCCGCTCCCACAGGGATTTTCGGCGTGCATGCAATCCTGTGGGAGCGGGCTTGCCCGCGAAGGGGCCAAACAGTCACTGCATAAACAACAGCCAATAATTATCGGCTTCCCCTGTAGGATGTTTCCTACGGTTACCCGCGTTTTTTCAAGTTACTGAATGTGTAACCGCGCTGCGCCGATTCGGGGCATTGGGAAACGCCAAGCCCCCTCAGCTGCTTCTACAAAAAATTAGAACCCACGCTGCGCTTGCCGGATTAGAAGGGTTTGCCAATAATAGGCCCGCAACTTGCAATACTGATCGGTTCACTGTCTTTTGCTCTTGCATGATTTTGCAAGGCTGTCAACGCGCCCGGGCGGCTTTCTCTGTGCTTCTGTAATTAGTTGTCGCATTGAAGAAATATCGGCTTCGGGCCTGTCGTTAGAATGCCGATCACTCGCTCGTCGTTGCCTGTGTTGAATTTCAACACCCGCATCCCAGGACGCAGCAACGCTTTCCGGTTCCACTCATTCGCATATTGGGCTGTCGCTCACTCTGCCGTTTTAGCCCTTTACCGATGGAGTCCCAAGATGAAGAAACTCGTGCTGCTTGGCGCCCTGGCAATGTCCGCCGTGCTGTCCTTGCCATCCTTCGCCGATGAAAAACCCCTGAAGATCGGTATCGAAGCGGCTTACCCTCCGTTCGCTTCCAAAGCGCCGGACGGCAGCATCGTGGGTTTCGACTACGACATCGGTAACGCCCTGTGCGAAGAGATGAAGGTCAAGTGCGTGTGGGTCGAGCAAGAGTTCGACGGCCTGATCCCGGCACTGAAAGTGCGCAAGATCGACGCGATCCTGTCGTCCATGTCGATCACTGAAGATCGCAAGAAGTCCGTGGACTTCACCAACAAGTACTACAACACTCCGGCGCGCCTGGTCATGAAGGCCGGCACTCAGGTCGGCGACAACCTGGCTGAGCTCAAGGGCAAGAACATCGGCGTGCAGCGTGGTTCGATCCACGAGCGTTTCGCTCGCGAAGTGCTGGCCCCGCTGGGTGCCGAAATCAAGCCGTACGGTTCGCAGAACGAAATTTATCTCGACGTGGCCGCCGGCCGCCTCGACGGCACCGTGGCAGACGCTACCCTGTTGAATGACGGCTTCCTGAAAACCGACGCAGGCAAAGGTTTTGCCTTCGTGGGCCCTGCCTTCACTGACGTCAAATACTTCGGCGACGGCGTAGGTATCGCGGTTCGCAAGGGCGACGCGCTCAAAGACAAGATCAACACCGCGATCGCTGCCATTCGCGAGAACGGCAAGTACAAGCAAATCCAGGACAAGTACTTCGATTTCGACATTTACGGTAAGTAAATACGTCGCAACGACAAGTCTGAAATGGCGCAAGCAACAGGATCTCTGAGGTTTGCGCCATTTTTTCATCCCAACTTTCGAGGACCTGAATCATGTTGAAAGGCTACGGGGCTGTCATCCTCGATGGCGTTTGGCTGACGCTTCAGCTCGCCTTGTCGTCCATGGCCCTGGCCATTGTCCTGGGCCTGATCGGCGTGGCACTGCGTCTGTCGCCAGTGCGCTGGCTGGCCTGGCTGGGCGATCTGTATTCCACGGTGATCCGCGGCATTCCCGACCTGGTGTTGATCCTGCTGATTTTCTATGGCGGCCAGGACCTGCTCAACCGCGTCGCTCCGATGCTGGGCTATGACGAATACATCGATCTGAACCCGTTGGCTGCCGGTATCGGCACCCTGGGCTTCATCTTCGGTGCGTACCTGTCGGAAACCTTCCGTGGCGCATTCATGGCGATCCCCAAGGGGCAGGCTGAAGCGGGCATGGCCTACGGCATGAGCAGTTTCCAGGTGTTCTTCCGGGTGCTGGTACCGCAGATGATTCGCCTGGCGATTCCGGGTTTCACCAACAACTGGCTGGTGTTGACCAAGGCTACCGCGCTGATTTCGGTGGTGGGCCTGCAAGACATGATGTTCAAGGCCAAGCAGGCGGCAGACGCTACCCGCGAGCCTTTCACCTTCTTCCTCGCGGTGGCGGCGATGTACCTGGTGATCACCAGTGTCTCGTTGCTGGCATTGCGTCACCTCGAGAAGCGCTACTCGGTAGGCGTAAGGGCGGCTGAGCTATGATCTTCGACTACAACGTCATTTGGGAGGCCTTGCCGCTGTATCTGGGCGGCCTGGTGACCACCCTCAAGTTACTCGCGCTGTCGCTGTTCTTCGGCCTGCTCTGTGCATTGCCGTTGGGCTTGATGCGCGTCTCGAAAAACGCCGTGGTCAACATGACGGCGTGGCTCTACACCTACGTGATCCGCGGCACGCCGATGCTGGTGCAGCTGTTCCTGATCTACTACGGTCTGGCGCAGTTCGAAGCCGTACGTGAAAGCTTCTTGTGGCCATGGCTGTCCAGCGCCACGTTCTGTGCCTGCCTGGCGTTCGCCATCAACACCAGCGCCTACACCGCCGAAATCATCGCCGGCAGCCTGCGGGCCACGCCGAACGGCGAGATCGAAGCGGCCAAGGCCATGGGCATGTCGCGGGTCAAGATGTACAAGCGCATCCTGCTGCCGTCGGCCCTGCGCCGGGCGTTGCCGCAGTACAGCAACGAAGTGATCATGATGCTGCAGACCACCAGTCTTGCATCCATCGTGACCCTGATCGACATCACCGGTGCCGCGCGCACGGTCAACGCCCAGTTCTACCTGCCGTTCGAGGCGTACATCACCGCCGGCGTGTTCTACCTGTGCCTGACGTTCATTCTGGTGAAGCTGTTCAAGATGGCCGAGCGCCGCTGGCTGGGCTACCTGGCCCCGCGGAAGCACTGATATGGAACGCATCGATCATGCATTGCCGTGGAGCCACTTGGGCAGCGAACGCCGGATTTCGGTGTTCCGCTACGGCAGTGGCGAGCGCAAGGCCTACATCCAGGCCAGCCTGCACGCCGACGAATTGCCGGGCATGCGCACGGCCTGGGCGCTGAAAAAGCGCCTGGCCGAACTCGAAGCCCAAGGACTGTTGAACGGTGTGATCGAACTGGTGCCGGTGGCCAATCCGCTGGGCCTCGGTCAGTTGCTGCAGGGCAATCATCAAGGGCGTTTCGAGGCCGGTAGCGGCAAGAATTTCAACCGCGACTTCGTTGAGTTGAGCGCGCCAGTGGCTGCGCAACTTGATGGGCACCTGGGTGATGATCCGCACGCCAATATTCGTTTGATTCGCCAGGCCATGAGTGATCACCTGGCGGCATTGCCAGAGGCGAGCAGCCAGTTGCAAGGCATGCAACGTGTTCTGCTCAGCCACGCCTGCACCGCCGATGTGGTGCTGGACCTGCATTGCGATGCCGAAGCGGCGTTGCACATGTACGCCTTGCCACAGCACTGGCCGCAGTGGCGTTCGCTGGCCGCGCACCTGGATGTGAAGGTCGGCCTGCTGGCGGAAGATTCCGGCGGCAGCTCCTTCGATGAAGCCTGTTCGCTGCCGTGGTTGCGTCTGGCGCGCCTGTTCCCGGACGCGCAGATTCCGCTGGCGTGCCTGGCGACTACCCTTGAACTGGGTGGTCAGGCCGACACCGGTCGCGCGCAATCCGAGGCTCACGCCGAAGGCATCCTGGCGTTCCTCGCCGAGCAAGGCCTGATCAGTGGTGAGTGGCCAAACGCGGCGCACGAACCTTGCGAAGGCCTGCCATTCGAAGGCACTGAACTTCTGTTCGCGCCGCATCCCGGTGTGGTGAGTTTCCTGCGTAAACCCGGTGAATGGGTTGAGGCGGGCGATGAGATTTTCGAAGTGATCGATCCGCTGGCGGATCGGGTCAGCACGGTGTGTGCTGGTACGTCCGGGGTGCTGTTTGCCATTGAACGGCTGCGTTACGCCCAACCCGGTTTCTGGCTGGCCAAGGTGGCGGGGCGCGAAGCGCTGCGTCACGGGCGCTTGCTCAACGACTGACTGACTGTTTTTGTGAGAACCGACCGCATGTACAAGCTTGAAGTCCAAGACCTGCATAAACGCTATGGCAGTCACGAAGTGCTCAAGGGCGTGTCCCTGAAAGCGGCGGCCGGCGATGTGATCAGCATCATCGGCTCCAGTGGCTCCGGCAAGAGTACTTTCCTGCGCTGCATCAACCTGCTGGAGCAGCCGCACGCGGGCAAGATCCTGCTCAACAACGAAGAGTTGAAGCTGGTGGCGAACAAGGACGGCGCGCTGAAGGCCGCCGACCCGAAACAGCTGCAACGCATGCGTTCGCGCCTGTCGATGGTGTTCCAGCATTTCAACCTGTGGTCGCACATGACCGCGCTGGAAAACATCATGGAAGCGCCGGTGCACGTTCTCGGTGTGTCCAAGGCCGAAGCTCGCGAAAAAGCCGAGCACTACTTGAACAAAGTGGGCGTCGCTCACCGTAAAGATGCTTACCCGGGCCACATGTCCGGCGGCGAACAGCAGCGCGTGGCGATTGCCCGTGCGCTGGCGATGGAACCCGAGGTGATGCTGTTCGACGAACCAACCTCGGCCCTCGACCCGGAACTGGTCGGCGACGTGCTGAAGGTCATGCAGGCGCTGGCTCAGGAAGGCCGGACCATGGTCGTGGTGACCCACGAAATGGGCTTCGCCCGTGAAGTGTCGAACCAGTTGGTGTTCCTGCACAAAGGTGTCGTTGAGGAAAGCGGCAACCCGCGTGAGGTGCTGGTCAATCCACAGTCCGAACGTCTGCAACAATTCCTTTCGGGTAGCCTGAAGTAATCAGAACTGCCGTTGTGCACCGCGATAGTGCATGCTTCGCAGTCTAAAGGCTGGCTCCGATCCTCTGTAGGAGCTGGCTTGCCAGCGAAAGCGGTGTGTCAGATTCGATCTCTGCCTCTGACACACCACTTTCGCCGGCAAGCCGGCTCCTAAAGTGATCTGTGTTGGTTTTGCGATTTGTGTTCATTTACGGGCTAGCATTGGCCCATGCCCTCATCACTGTTCTTCGCTTCGGATCGCTTGCCCATGACTGCCCATCGAATAGGTTTCCTGATTTGGCCCAGCACAAAAGCACTGACGCTTGCGCTGGCTGAGGAGGCCTTGCGAGTTGCCCAGCGTGTGCACCCGGACGTGGTCTACGAGCTGTCGTTTTTGCGGGCCGAACCGCCGAGTGAAGGCCAATGGCAATTGCCCGGTGAGCCCTGGGCCGGCAAGCTCGAAAACTTCCAGAAACTGTTCCTGCTCGCTGACGAGCCACCGACCAGTCTCGCCCCGGCGCTGAGCAGTGCGCTCAAGCAGCTGGTGCGTGCCGGTTGCGTGATCGGCGGGCTGTCGGCCGGTGTTTATCCATTGGCGCAACTGGGCTTGCTCGACGGTTACCGCGCCGCGGTGCACTGGCGCTGGCAGGATGATTTCGCCGAACGCTTCCCGAAAGTCATCGCCACCAGCCATCTGTTCGATTGGGATCGCGATCGCCTGACCGCGTGTGGTGGCATGTCGGTACTCGACTTGCTGCTGGCGGTACTGGCTCGTGATCATGGCGCCGAACTGGCCGGTGCGGTGTCCGAAGAATTGGTGGTCGAGCGGATCCGTGAAGGCGGTGAGCGCCAGCGCATTCCGCTGCAGAACCGCCTGGGTTCCAGCCATCCAAAGCTCACCCAGGCGGTGTTGCTGATGGAAGCCAACATCGAAGAGCCGCTGACCACCGACGAAATCGCCCAGCACGTGTGCGTGTCCCGGCGGCAGCTGGAGCGGATCTTCAAGCAGTACCTCAACCGTGTGCCGAGCCAGTACTATCTGGAACTGCGCCTGAACAAGGCCCGGCAGATGCTGATGCAAACCAGCAAGTCGATCATCCAGATCGGCCTGTCCTGTGGCTTCTCCTCGGGGCCGCATTTCTCCAGCGCCTACCGTAATTTCTTCGGCGCAACACCGCGCGAAGATCGCAACCAGCGGCGCAGCAGCAGCCCCTTCGAATTGTCATCGGTCCCCTCCGAACGCGGCTAGAGCGCCCATTCATCATGCGCCATCCCCTGTAGGAGCCAGCTGGCCCGCGAAGGCGTTCTCAAGGGCAGCGCATGGCTCTGGACTGCCTTTGCTGGCAAGCCGGCTCCTACAGGGTGCGTCGGTTTCCCGCAGAACTGCCTATAAACGCACGCGACAGTTTAAACTGCGCCTTTGCGACCCTATATGTCGCATTGCCGTAAACCCGGGAAAAACCGGGGTTTGCGCTATAAGAAGTTGTCGCTTGGCGGCAAGGCCGGGCTGAAAACTGTCCTTACAATCCCCCCATCGCTCGCCAGTTTCAGGCGAGTGTTTTCTCTTCAGGAGACTCCGATGTCCGTTGAGCACGCTGCGGTACAACGCGCCGATTTCGATCAGGTAATGGTTCCCAACTATGCGCCTGCCGCATTCATTCCTGTGCGTGGCGCCGGTTCCCGCGTCTGGGACCAGTCCGGTCGCGAGCTGATCGACTTCGCCGGCGGGATTGCCGTTAACGTATTGGGCCACGCGCATCCGGCGCTGGTCGGTGCCTTGACCGAGCAGGCGAACAAGCTGTGGCACGTGTCCAACGTGTTCACCAATGAGCCGGCCCTGCGCCTGGCGCACAAGCTGGTCGACGCCACCTTTGCCGACCGCGCCTTCTTCTGCAACTCCGGCGCCGAAGCCAACGAAGCCGCTTTCAAGCTGGCCCGTCGTGTCGGTTTCGACCGCTTCGGCAGCGAGAAGTACGAAATCATCGCCGCGCTCAACAGCTTCCACGGCCGTACCCTGTTCACCGTTAACGTCGGTGGCCAGTCGAAGTACTCCGATGGTTTCGGTCCGAAAATCACCGGTATCACCCATGTGCCGTACAACGATCTGGCCGCACTGAAAGCCGCCATTTCCGACAAGACCTGCGCCGTGGTACTGGAACCGATCCAGGGCGAGAGCGGCGTGATCCCGGCCGAACTCGAATACCTGCAAGGTGCCCGCGAGCTCTGCACCGCGCACAACGCGCTGCTGATCTTCGACGAAGTGCAAACCGGCATGGGCCGTACCGGCAAACTGTTTGCCTACCAGCATTACGGCGTGACGCCGGACATCCTGACCAGTGCCAAGAGCCTGGGCGGCGGTTTCCCGATCGCGGCGATGCTGACCACCGAAGACCTGGCCAAGCACCTGGTCGTCGGCACCCACGGCACCACCTACGGCGGCAACCCGCTGGCGTGTGCTGTCGCCGAAGCCGTGATCGATGTGATCAACACCCCGCAAGTGCTGGCCGGCGTCAACGCCAAGCACGACAAGTTCAAGGCGCGCCTTGAGCAGATCGGCGAGAAGTACGGCCTGTTCACCCAGGTCCGTGGCCTGGGCCTGTTGATCGGTTGTGTGCTGAGTGATGCCTGGAAAGGCAAGGCCAAGGACATCTTCAACGCCGCTGAAAAAGAAGGCCTGATGGTGCTGCAGGCCGGCCCGGACGTGGTGCGTTTCGCGCCAAGCCTGGTGGTGGAAGACGCGGACATCGACGAAGGTCTGGACCGTTTCGAACGCGCCGCGGCAAAACTGACGCAAGCCTGATAGACCCTTCGACGCCTGACCGTTCAGGCGTCGAACCCAATTTTTATGCCGGACAGCCCTGACGCACTACCCCCCCTGTAGGAGCTGGCTTGCCAGCGATGGCGGCCGATAGATCGCCGCAAGGCTCTCGGGCCTCTTCGCTGGCAAGCCAGCTCCTGCAAGGGGACGTCGCAGGGCAACCCCGGTATTTTTTTCCCCGTCGACCAATCGGGTCGACCTGTTCTTGATTAAGGAGTGACACCATGCTGGTGATGCGCCCCGCGCAAATGGCTGATCTGGGCGAGGTACAGCGTCTGGCTGCGGACAGCCCGATTGGTGTCACTTCCTTGCCGGATGACGTTGAACGCCTGAGCGACAAGATCGCCGCGAGCGAAGCCTCGTTCGCCGCCGAAGTCAGCTTCAACGGTGAAGAGAGCTATTTCTTCGTGCTCGAAGACACGGCCACCAGCAAGTTGGTGGGCTGTTCGGCGATCGTCGCCTCGGCGGGTTATTCCGAGCCGTTCTACAGTTTCCGAAATGAAACCTTCGTGCATGCCTCCCGCGAGCTGAAGATCCATAACAAGATCCACGTGCTCTCGCAGTGCCACGACCTGACGGGCAACAGCCTGCTGACCAGTTTCTACGTGCAGCGCGAGCTGGTGGGTTCGCCTTGGGCCGAGCTCAATTCCCGTGGTCGCCTGCTATTCGTCGCCAGCCACCCGGAGCGTTTCGCCGATTCGGTAGTGACCGAGATCGTCGGCTACAGCGATGAAAACGGCGATTCGCCGTTCTGGGATGCCATCGGTCGCAACTTCTTCGACCTCAACTACGCCGAAGCCGAGCGTCTGTGTGGCCTGAAGAGCCGGACCTTCCTCGCCGAACTGATGCCGCATTACCCGATCTACGTGCCGCTGCTGCCGGACTCCGCTCAGGAAGCCATGGGCCAGGTGCACCCTCGGGCGCAGATCACCTTCGACATCCTGATGCGCGAAGGCTTCGAAACCGATCACTACATCGACATCTTCGACGGCGGCCCGACCCTGCATGCCCGTGTCTCGGGGATCCGTTCGATCGCCCAGAGCCGCGTGGTGCCGGTGAAAATCGGCGAGCCGGTCAAGGGTGCCGGTCGTCAGTACCTGGTGGCCAATGCCCAGTTGCAGGATTACCGCGCAATCATGCTCGAGCTCGATTACGCGCCGGGCAAACCCGTGACCCTGGATCTGGAAGCGGCTGAGGCCCTGGGCGTCGGCGAAGGTGCCAGCGTGCGCCTTGTGGCGGTTTGACGCCTGCTTCAAAAAATGCCTGAAAAGCGGCGAGTTTCACGGGTGGCGCAAGCGGCCCGATTGAGGAGATAGCATGATCGTTCGTCCCGTACGCAGCAGCGATTTACCCGCTCTGATCGACCTGGCCCGCAGCACCGGCACCGGCCTGACCACCTTGCCGGCCAACGAAGAGCGCCTGGCCCACCGGGTCGGCTGGGCCGAGAAGACCTTCCGTGGCGAAGCCGGGCGGGGCGATGCGGACTACCTGTTCGTGCTCGAAGACGACAACGGTCGCGTGGTGGGCATTTCCGCCATCGCGGGCGCCGTGGGCCTGCGTGAACCCTGGTACAACTTCCGGGTCGGCCTGACGGTCAGCGCTTCGCAAGAGCTGAGCATCTATCGCGAGATCCCGACGCTGTTCCTGGCCAACGACCTGACCGGCAACTCGGAGCTGTGCTCGCTGTTCCTGCATGCCGATTACCGCAGTGGCCTCAACGGTCGCATGCTGTCCAAGGCGCGGATGCTGTTCATCGCCGAGTTCCCGCAGCTGTTCGGCAACAAGATCATTGCCGAGATGCGCGGTGTTTCCGACGCAGCCGGGCGTTCACCGTTTTGGGAAAGCCTGGGCCGGCATTTCTTCAAGATGGAGTTCAGTCAGGCGGACTACCTCACCGGTGTGGGCAACAAAGCCTTCATTGCCGAACTGATGCCGAAGTTTCCGCTGTACACCTGCTTCCTGTCGCCCGATGCGCGCAACGTGATTGGCCAGGTGCACCCCGACACCGAACCTGCCTTGTCGATGCTCAAGAGCGAAGGCTTCAGCTATCAGGGCTACGTCGACATCTTCGACGCAGGTCCAGCCATCGAGTGCGAAACCGGCAAGATCCGCGCCGTGCGCGACAGCCAGGCGCTGGTGCTGGCGATTGGCACGCCGGGCGACGACGCCACGCCGTTCATCATTCACAACCGCAAGCGCGAAGACTGCCGCATCACTGCCGCTCCGGCACGTCTGGCCGCAGGCACCCTGGTGGTCGACCCGCTGACCGCCAAACGTCTTCAACTCAACGCTGGCGATCAAGTGCGCGCCGTGGCGTTGTCCGCTGCTCGGGAGTCGAAATAATGAAGTCGCTATACATTGCAGGTGAATGGCTGGCAGGTGGGGGCGAAGCCTTCGAGTCGCTGAACCCGGTGACCCAGCAAGTGCTGTGGTCTGGCACCGGTGCCACCGCTGATCAGGTCGAGTCGGCCGTGCAGGCTGCGCGCCAGGCGTTTCCGGGCTGGGCCCGTCGGACCCTGGAAGAACGCATTGCGGTGCTGGAAGCTTTCGCCGCGGCATTAAAGAACAATGCTGACGAACTGGCTCGCACGATCGGTGAGGAAACCGGCAAGCCCCTGTGGGAGTCGGCCACCGAAGTCACCAGCATGGTCAACAAGATTGCGATCTCGGTGCAGAGCTACCGTGAGCGCACCGGCGAGAAGAGCGGCCCGCTGGGCGACGCCACCGCAGTGCTGCGCCACAAGCCGCACGGTGTGGTGGCGGTGTTTGGCCCGTACAACTTCCCTGGCCACTTGCCCAACGGGCATATCGTGCCGGCGCTGCTGGCCGGTAACACCGTGCTGTTCAAACCGAGTGAACTGACGCCGAAAGTCGCCGAGCTGACGGTCAAGTGCTGGATCGAGGCCGGTTTGCCGGCGGGCGTGCTGAACCTGCTGCAGGGCGCTCGTGAAACCGGTATCGCCCTGGCGGCGAACCTGGGCATCGACGGCTTGTTCTTCACCGGTTCCAGCCGCACTGGCAATCACCTGCATAATCAATTCGCCGGCCGTCCGGACAAGATCCTGGCGCTGGAGATGGGGGGCAACAACCCGCTGGTGGTGGATCAGGTCGCCGATCTCGATGCCGCTGTCTACACCATCATCCAGTCGGCCTTCATCTCTGCCGGCCAGCGCTGCACCTGTGCCCGCCGCTTGCTGGTGCCGCAAGGCGCCTGGGGCGATACATTGCTGGCGCGTCTGGTGGCGGTCAGCTCGTCGATTGAAGTCGGCGCGTTCGATCAGCAACCGGCACCCTTCATGGGTTCGGTGATTTCCCTCGGTGCGGCAAAAGCGTTGATGGATGCCCAGGAACATTTACTGGCCAACGGCGCCGTGGCGCTGCTGGAAATGACGCAGCCTCAGGCCCGGGCCGCCTTGTTGACCCCAGGGATTCTGGACGTCACGGCAGTAGCCGATCGCCCGGACGAAGAGCTCTTCGGTCCGTTGCTGCAAGTGATCCGCTACGCTGATTTTGAAGCGGCGATCGTTGAAGCCAACGACACCGAATATGGCTTGGCGGCCGGCCTGCTGTCGGATTCCGAAGCGCGCTACCAGCAGTTCTGGCTGGAAAGTCGTGCCGGTATCGTCAACTGGAACAAGCAATTGACCGGTGCGGCCAGCAGCGCGCCATTCGGTGGCGTCGGCGCCTCGGGCAACCACCGCGCCAGCGCCTACTACGCGGCCGATTACTGCGCCTACCCGGTGGCCTCGCTGGAAACCCCGAGCCTGGTGTTGCCGGCGGCCCTCACGCCTGGCGTGAAAATGGCGTGATGCCATTCGCGGGCAAGCCCGCTCCCACAAGTTCGGTGGCGTTCACACATCTTGTGTACGACGCAGTCACTGGGGGAGCTGGCTTGCCAGCGATGGCCACACCTCGGTCTCAAAGAATGTACTGAAGCCATAACAACAGATTCTCGTGGAGCCTCGCTGATGAAATCCTATGAAGTCAATTTTGACGGTCTAGTGGGGCCGACCCATAACTACGGTGGCCTGTCCTACGGTAACGTCGCGTCCCAGAGCAACAGCCAGCAGTCTTCCAATCCCAGGGAAGCGGCGCTGCAAGGCCTGGCGAAGATGAAAGCGCTGATGGACATGGGCTTTCAGCAAGGCGTGCTGGCGCCACAAGAGCGCCCGGACGTGGCGGCACTGCGTCGCCTGGGTTTCAGTGGCACCGATGCTCAAGTCATCGAGCGCGCCGCCAAGGAAGCCATGCCATTGCTGGTCGCCAGCTGCTCGGCATCGAGCATGTGGGTGGCCAACGCCGCCACTGTCAGCCCGAGCGCCGACACCGCGGATGGCCGCGTGCATTTCACCGCCGCCAACCTCAACTGCAAATACCACCGCAGCATCGAACACCCGACCACCAGTCGCGTGCTGGGCGCCATGTTCGCCGACCAGAAGCACTTCGCCCACCACGCCGCCTTGCCGGCCGTGGCGCAGTTCGGTGACGAAGGCGCGGCCAACCACACCCGTTTCTGCCGCGAATACGGCGAAGCCGGTGTCGAATTCTTCGTGTTCGGCCGCAGTGCCTTCGATACTCGCTACCCGGCCCCGCAGAAATACCCGGCGCGCCAGACCCTCGAAGCCTCCCAGGCCGTTGCCCGTCTGCACGGCCTGAGCGATGACGGTGTGGTCTACGCCCAGCAAAACCCGTCGGTGATCGATCAGGGCGTGTTCCACAATGACGTGATCGCGGTCGGTAACGGTGAAGTGCTGTTCTATCACGAGGACGCGTTCCTCGAGACCGACAAGATGCTCGCCGAATTGCAGGGCAAACTCGCCAAGGTCGGTGGGAAATTTCAATCGGTGTGCGTACCGCGTTCGGCGGTCAGCGTCGAAGACGCGGTTCGCTCCTACCTGTTCAATAGCCAGCTGCTGACGCGTCCTGACGGCTCCATGCTGTTGATCGTGCCGGAAGAATGCCATGGCAACGAGCGCGTATGGCAATACCTGCAGGGTTTGACCAGCTCCGGTGGCCTGATCCGCGAAGTGAAAGTCTTCGATCTTAAGCAGAGCATGCAGAACGGCGGTGGCCCTGCTTGCCTGAGGTTGCGCGTCGCCCTCAACGAAACCGAGCTGGCGGCCGTCAACCCAGGGGTTATCATGACGGCACCGTTGTACGGCACTCTGACCGAATGGGTCGAGAAGCACTACCGCGACCGCATGACCGAAAACGATCTGGCGGACCCGCAATTGCTGCTTGAGTGCCGGACGGCACTGGATGAACTGACGCAAATCCTTAAACTGGGCGCGGTTTATCCATTCCAGATCAATTGATCGACGGCGCGCTTTCGGGCCCGACAGCGCGCCGCTTCATCTCAAACGAGAGCGTATTTACATGAGCGACAAACTGCAGCTGATCCTTGAAGACACCGACGGCACGCAACTGGAAACGTCCTGCACCCGCGTCGCGGTCATGTGGCAAGGCAAAGAGCTGTGGATCCAGCACGATGGCCGTGGCCAATTGCTGATCGGCGTGGACGTCGAAGAAGGCGACGCCGAATACGCCAACCTGCTGCTGCGCCCATTGGCGACTAATCTGGTAAGTCTACAACTGGAGATGGAACCGGCTGACCTGGGCGACGACGAGGAACACGTTCACGGCCCGGATTGCAATCACGACCATTAAGGAAACCGCTCTATGCTCGCCCTCGGCAAACTGCTTGAACTGACCCTCGCCGGCCGCGAACCGGCGGAGAAGACTCAACTGACTGTCGAAGGCGTGCGCATGCGCTGGCTGAGCGAAGGTGCGCTGGAAGTGCGGCCTCCGCTTGCTCGCGACAATGGCCTGGACCTGCTTTTATCGGCCGGTATCCACGGCAACGAAACAGCGCCGATCGAGCTGCTCGATCGCCTGTTGCATGACATCGCCCGCGGCGACCTGAAACCGCGTGCCCGCATTCTGTTCCTGTTCGGCAACCCTGAAGCCATTCGCAAGGGCGAGCGTTTCGTCGAGCAGGACGTCAATCGGTTGTTCAACGGCCGTCACGAACAAAGCAGTGGCTCCGAAGCGTTGCGCGCCTGTGAACTGGAGCGCCTGGCGGCCAGTTTCTTCAGCCTGCCGGACCGTCAGCGGCTGCATTACGATTTGCACACGGCGATTCGCGGCTCGAAAATCGAACAGTTCGCCTTGTACCCCTGGAAAGAAGACCGCCAGCATTCACGCCAGGAACTGGCTCGGCTGCGCGCTGCGGGCATGGAGGCGGTGCTGCTGCAGAACAAGCCGTCCATCGTCTTCAGTTCCTATACCTACGACAAGCTCGGTGCCGAGTCCTTCACCCTTGAACTGGGCAAGGCGCGGCCGTTCGGACAGAACGACGGGGTGAACGTCTCCCTGCTGGAAAACCGTCTCAAACAGATCATCGAAGGCACCGAGCCCGAGTTGGCGCAAGAGGCGCTGGACGGTTTGCAGCTGTTCAGCGTGGCACGGGAAATCATCAAGCACAGCGACAGCTTCCGCCTGAACCTGCCAGTGGACATCGAGAACTTTTCGGAACTGGAAGTGGGTTATCTGCTGGCGGAAGACATCGCCAATACCCGCTGGATCATCGAGGAAGAGGGCGCCCGGATCATCTTCCCGAACCCCAAGGTGAAGAATGGCTTGCGTGCCGGGATCCTGATCGTGCCGACCACCGACGAAAACCTGGCCTGACCCAAACCACAGGCTCACCATAAAACCTTGTGGGAGCGGGCTTGCCCGCGATAGCGGTGTGTCAGTTAACAAAAATATCGACTGACGTTCCGCCATCGCGGGCAAGCCCGCTCCCACAGTTTTTTTGCGGTGTTTAGACTGCTACGGCACGTGGTTCGGAGCGACGCAAGTTGCGAATCTTCATCAACGTATCCGCACACGTCTTCGCCGCTTCCTGGCCCTTATGCACGAAATGCTCGAAGAAGAACTTATGATGCAGTACTTCACCCGCATGAAAGTGGTGCGGGGTCAGCGACACCGAGAACACCGGTACTTCGGTTTCCAGCTGAACCTGCATCAGGCCGCTGACTACCGACTGGGCGACGAACTCGTGACGGTAAATCCCGCCGTCCACCACCAGGGCGGCCGCGACGATGCCGGCATAACGGCCGGTCTTGGCCAGCAACTTGGCGTGCAGGGGCATTTCAAAGGCGCCGCCGACTTCGAAGAAATCGATGTCGGACTCTTGATAACCCTGGGCAATCATTTCGGCGACGAAGCCTTTACGGCTCTGATCGACAATGTCTTTGTGCCAGCAGGCCTGGATGAACGCAACGCGCTCGCCGTGATGGTGTTTGCTTTTGCTGTCGATTGCGGTGGGTTGCATGTTCTGATTCCTGTTTGTGTGAAAAACAGGGCTTATGAATCGAATGGGATTTAAGGGTACGCAGGCACACACGAGTGCCTGCGGGCGGCGCTTTGGTATGAGCCTGGGCGGCGCCAATCCCGTTCTCTCTTCATCCGGACTATGACCGTCGGCCCCGGGATCACACCGGGTCTGCTGACCTTGCCGCCATGCACGGCAAAGGCCGTGTCTGTCACCAAGCGCTCGCGGGCTATGCGTGTTGCACGCAATTACCGCCGGTGGGGAGTTGCACCCCGCCCTGAGAACGTTTTGCCGCCAGATTGTTAGGCGGCGAAGCTTTTTTATCACATATTTCTCATCTGTGCATGGCTGCTATTTGATGATTGCTATCGACTTTTTCGTCGAAACAGCAAGTCGTTTGCTTCCCAAGGGTTGAATATTGGTTGGCATGACCGCAGTACTTCCTGCCTGAAAGGGATTTTCCCCTGCTTACCGAGGCCAGATTCATGAGCGTTATCGATCTTCGCAGCGACACCGTCACCCAACCCACCCCTGGCATGCTCGACGCGATGGCCGCCGCCGTCACCGGTGACGATGTATATGGCGAAGACCCGACGGTTAATCGACTGGAGGCCGAGCTGGCAAATCGCCTGGGTTTTTCCGCGGCACTGTTCGTCCCGACAGGCACCATGAGCAACCTGCTGGGCTTGATGGCCCATTGCGAGCGCGGTGACGAATACATCGTCGGCCAACAGGCTCACACCTATAAGTACGAAGGTGGTGGGGCGGCGGTGCTCGGTTCGATCCAGCCACAGCCGCTGGAGGTGCAGGCTGATGGCTCGCTGGACCTTTCGCAGGTGGCGGCGGCGATCAAGCCGGACGACTTCCACTTTGCCCGCACCCGTTTGCTGGCACTGGAAAACACCATGCAGGGCAAGGTCCTGCCGCTCGAATACCTGGCCAGGGCGCGCAGCTTTACCCGCGAACATGGGTTGCAACTGCATCTGGACGGTGCGCGCCTGTACAACGCGGCGGTCAAGCTGGGTGTCGATGCCCGGGAAATCACCCGGCATTTCGATTCCGTCTCGGTGTGCCTGTCCAAAGGCCTGGGCGCGCCGGTGGGTTCGGTGTTGTGCGGTTCGGCAGAGCTGATCGGCAAGGCACGGCGTCTGCGCAAGATGGTCGGCGGCGGCATGCGCCAGGCCGGGATCCTGGCAGCGGCGGGCCTGTACGCGCTAGACCACAACGTGGAGCGCCTGGCCGACGACCACGCCAATGCCCAATTGCTGGCGCAAGGCCTGCGTGCAGCAGGTTTTGAGGTCGAGCCGGTGCAGACCAACATGGTTTACGTTGCCATGGGCGACAAGGCCGAAGCACTCAAGTCTTTCGCCGCCGAACGCGGGATCAAGCTCAGTGCTGCCGCTCGTCTGCGCATGGTCACGCACATGGGCGTCAGCGCTGCGCAAATCGAGCAGGTCGTCGCGACATTCGTCGACTTTTCCAGTAAGTGATAGCGTTAGCGCTCCAATTGACCGTTTCTATCGTATAAACACGCTGTACCCCGCGCGCAGGGCCGATATAATGCGGCCCTTTGCCGTCGTTTCGTCTGTTGACGTTTCGAACAGGCCTTTGGCCGCAGCCTCCGTGGAAGAACCTAATGAAAAGCGCAGAAATCCGTGAAGCCTTCCTTCGCTTCTTCGAAGAGCAAGGCCACACCCGTGTAGCCTCCAGCTCTTTGATTCCGGGCAACGACCCAACCCTGCTGTTCACCAACGCGGGGATGAACCAGTTCAAGGACTGCTTCCTGGGCCAGGAAAAGCGCGCGTACACCCGCGCCGTCAGCAGCCAGAAATGCGTGCGCGCCGGCGGCAAGCACAACGACCTGGAGAACGTCGGTTATACCGCTCGTCACCACACGTTCTTCGAAATGCTGGGTAACTTCAGCTTTGGTGACTACTTCAAGCGTGACGCCATCACCTACGCCTGGAACTTCCTGACTTCCGACAAGTGGCTGAACCTGCCGAAGGAAAAGCTCTGGGTCACCGTGTACGCCAGCGATGACGAGGCGTACGACATCTGGACCAAGGAAGTCGGGGTTCCGGCCGAGCGCATGGTTCGCATCGGCGACAACAAGGGCGCGCCTTACGCGTCCGACAACTTCTGGACCATGGGCGATACCGGCCCGTGCGGCCCTTGCACCGAGATTTTCTACGATCACGGCGCCGACATCTGGGGTGGCCCACCGGGCTCGCCGGAAGAAGACGGCGACCGCTACATCGAAATCTGGAACAACGTGTTCATGCAGTTCAACCGCACCGCCGACGGCGTGTTGCACCCGCTGCCAGCACCGTCGGTGGACACCGGCATGGGCCTGGAGCGGATCAGTGCCGTGCTGCAGCACGTTCACTCGAACTATGAAATCGACCTGTTCCAGAGCCTGCTGAGCGCTTCGGCCAAGGCCATCGGTTGCACCAACGACGCCCAGGCTTCGCTGAAAGTCGTGGCTGACCACATTCGTTCCTGCGGCTTCCTGATTGCCGACGGCGTGCTGCCGTCCAACGAAGGTCGCGGTTACGTGCTGCGCCGCATCATTCGTCGCGCTTGCCGTCATGGCAACAAACTGGGCGCCAAGGGCAGCTTCTTCTACCAAATCGTCGCGGCCCTGGTCGCCGAGATGGGCGAGGCCTTCCCGGAGCTGAAGTCCCAGCAGTCGCACATCGAGCGCGTACTGAAAGCCGAAGAAGAGCAATTCGCCAAGACCCTGGAGCAGGGCCTGAAAATTCTCGAGCAGGATCTGGCCGAACTGAAAGGCGACGTAGTACCGGGCGACGTAGTGTTCAAACTCTACGACACCTACGGTTTCCCGATGGACCTGACTGGCGACATCGCTCGCGAGCGCAGCCTGACCATCGACGAAGCAGGTTTCGAACGCGAGATGGAAGCCCAGCGCGTTCGTGCCCGTTCCGCCAGTTCCTTCGGCATGGACTACAACAGCCTGGTCAAGGTCGATGTGGACACCGAGTTCACCGGCTACACCGCTCACAGCGGTTCGGCAAAAATCGTTGCGCTCTATAAAGACGGCCAATCGGTCGACGTGTTGAATGAAGGCGACGAGGGCGTGGTCGTTCTGAACCAGACGCCGTTCTACGCGGAATCCGGTGGTCAGATCGGTGATTGCGGCTTCCTCCAGGCTGGCGCTGCACGTTTCGACGTGCGCGACACCACCAAGACCGGCGGCGCGTTCCTGCACCACGGTGTGCTGGATTCGGGCAGCCTGATCGTCGGTGCTCCGGTCGAGACTCACGTCGATGCCGAAGTGCGTCACGCGACGTCGCTGAACCACTCGGCGACTCACTTGCTGCACGCTGCATTGCGTCAGGTGCTGGGCGATCACGTCCAGCAAAAAGGCTCGTTGGTCGACAGTCAGCGCCTGCGCTTCGACTTCAGTCACTTCGAAGCCATCAAGCCTGAACAGCTGAAAGCACTGGAAGACATCGTCAACGCCGAGATTCGCAAGAACTCCGAAGTTGAAACCGAAGAAACCGATATCGAAACCGCCAAGCAGAAAGGCGCCATGGCGCTGTTCGGCGAGAAGTACGGCGACAACGTGCGCGTGCTGAGCATGGGCGATTTTTCCGTCGAGCTGTGCGGTGGTATCCACGCCAACCGTACCGGTGACATCGGCCTGCTGAAAATCATCAGCGAAGGCGGTGTGGCTTCCGGCGTGCGTCGTATCGAAGCGGTGACAGGCGCTGCAGCACTGGCTTACCTGAACGCGGCGGAAGAGCAACTCAAGGAAGCGGCCAGCCTGGTCAAGGGCAGCCGCGACAACCTGATCGACAAACTGTCGGCTGTGCTGGAGCGCAACCGTCTGCTGGAGAAGCAACTCGAGCAGTTGCAAGCCAAGGCCGCCAGTGCGGCGGGTGACGATCTGTCGGCGCAAGCCTTGGACGTCAAGGGCGTGAAAGTGCTGGCCGTACGTCTGGACGGGCAGGATGGCAAGGCGCTGTTGGCGCTGGTCGATCAACTGAAAAACAAACTCGGCCGCGCAGTGATCCTGCTCGGCAGTGTCCATGAGGAAAAGGTCGTTCTGGTTGCAGGCGTAACCAAAGACCTGACTGGCCAACTCAAAGCCGGTGATTTGATGAAACAGGCTGCTGCGGCAGTGGGCGGGAAGGGCGGTGGTCGTCCAGACATGGCGCAAGGCGGCGGTACCGACGCTGGCGCCCTGGATGCGGCACTGGCGCTGACCGTTCCGTTTGTAGAGCAGGGTTTATAAGGCAGTGCCTGCGGCCCGCAGTCTAGTGGCGGGCCGCAACGCTGTTTGAGTGATTATTTGGGCGCCCTTCATGGGCAGAGGCGGCTTTGAAATGGCTTTGATCGTACAGAAATTTGGAGGCACCTCGGTCGGCACCGTCGAGAGAATCGAGCAGGTTGCCGACAAGGTTAAGAAATTCCGCGATGCCGGCGATGACCTGGTGGTTGTGCTGTCTGCAATGAGCGGCGAAACCAACCGTCTGATCGATCTGGCCAAGCAAATCAGTGGCGGCGATCAACCGGTTCCTCGCGAGCTGGATGTGATCGTCTCCACCGGTGAGCAGGTGACGATTGCCCTGTTGGCCATGGCGCTGATGAAGCGCGGTGTACCAGCGGTGTCCTACACCGGCAACCAGGTACGGATCCTGACGGATAGCGCACACAATAAAGCGCGTATCCTGCAGATTGACGACCAGAAGATTCGCGGTGACCTGAAGGCTGGTCGCGTGGTGGTTGTCGCCGGTTTCCAGGGCGTCGACGAGCACGGCAACATCACCACCCTCGGTCGTGGCGGTTCCGACACCACCGGTGTGGCCCTGGCAGCGGCCCTGAAGGCTGATGAATGCCAGATCTACACCGACGTCGATGGCGTCTACACCACCGACCCGCGCGTCGTGTCCGTGGCTCAGCGCCTGGACAAGATCACCTTCGAAGAGATGCTGGAAATGGCCAGCCTCGGTTCCAAGGTGCTGCAGATCCGTGCGGTGGAGTTCGCCGGCAAGTACAACGTCCCGCTGCGCGTATTGCACAGCTTCAAGGAGGGTCCGGGCACCCTCATTACTATTGATGAAGAGGAAACCATGGAACAGCCGATCATTTCCGGTATCGCTTTCAACCGCGATGAAGCCAAGCTGACCATCCGTGGCGTGCCAGACATCCCAGGCGTTGCCTTCAAGATTCTCGGCCCTATCAGCGCCGCGAACATCGAAGTCGACATGATCGTGCAGAACGTCGCGCACGATAACACCACCGACTTCACCTTCACCGTGCACCGCAACGACTACCAGGCGGCCCAAACCGTGCTGGAGAAAACCGCTGGCGAGCTGGGTGCCCGTGAAGTCATCGGCGACACCAAGATCGCCAAGGTGTCGATCGTAGGTGTTGGCATGCGCTCCCACGCAGGCGTCGCCAGCCGCATGTTCGAAGCGCTGGCCAAGGAAACCATCAACATCCAGATGATCTCGACCTCGGAAATCAAAGTCTCCGTAGTGATCGAAGAGAAGTACCTGGAACTGGCTGTGCGCGCCTTGCACACGGCTTTCGAACTGGACGCACCGGTCCGTCAGGGCGAGTGATGCGTTTGCCAAAGGGCGCGGTCTGACCGCGCCCTTTGTTTTTTTGCAAGGCGCGACCCCGAGGCTGTTCTTTTGCTCGCGCTGGTCAATACTCAGGCATGTAGGCCTTCGACCGCTTTGGTTGTAGGTCGAGTGCCTTTTTTTTGCAGACTGTTGTCCCTGAAAATGTAATGCGTGAGGAGAAAGGTATGCTGATTCTGACTCGTCGGTGCGCAGAAAGCCTGATTATTGGTGATGGCGAAATCACCGTGACCGTGCTCGGCGTCAAAGGAAATCAAGTGCGCATCGGTGTCAACGCCCCGAAAGAGGTTGCGGTCCACCGTGAGGAAATCTACCTGCGTATAAAGAAAGAGAAGGACGAAGAACCAAGCCATTAATTTTTATCGATTTTTATGTTTGCAAACGGGGAAAAGGTTGGTTAAGATACGCCCCGTGTTGCGGAGAGCTGGCCGAGTGGCCGAAGGCGCTCCCCTGCTAAGGGAGTACACCTCAAAAGGGTGTCGGGGGTTCGAATCCCCCGTTCTCCGCCATTATTTGCGTAGTACGTTGTAATCTGGCTTCTTCGGTAAGTTGTTGAAATTACTAGAAAAAGTGCTTGACATAGAGATTAGACGGCCTATAATGCGCGGCAACAAATGCACTCGTAGCTCAGCTGGATAGAGTACTCGGCTACGAACCGAGCGGTCACAGGTTCGAATCCTGTCGAGTGCACCATTTAAGAGTTGTTTGCAGTAATGTGAGTGACTTGGCTTCAACCAGTTGTGATCTGGTATAAAAACACAAATGCACTCGTAGCTCAGCTGGATAGAGTACTCGGCTACGAACCGAGCGGTCACAGGTTCGA
The DNA here is from genome assembly GCF_044744285.1 of Pseudomonas sp. NPDC087336. Classification (NCBI taxonomy): domain Bacteria; kingdom Pseudomonadati; phylum Pseudomonadota; class Gammaproteobacteria; order Pseudomonadales; family Pseudomonadaceae; genus Pseudomonas; species Pseudomonas sp. NPDC087336. The sequence goes on from NZ_JBIUYA010000047.1 coordinate 22,259, forward strand.
ATCCTGTCGAGTGCACCATACAAACAAAAAGCCCGCCTTTAAAGCGGGCTTTTTGCCGTCTGGGATTTGGCTTTTCCCTTCGTGCATCCTCTCTCGTCGAACTCGATGCTGGCGCTTCGACCTCGTTTGGTCTGGTAGTGGTAGCGGGTGCTTGAGTTTCCAATACTGATCTTGTCTCGCTTGCCCAGAGCGCTCTCGACCTCCTGTTGGCTCATGCCGGCGAACGTAAGGCTTTCGTCGATCGCGCAGCTCATCGTGGTAAAGGTGATGCGCCCGTCAGGGGCTTGGCAGCGGTGAATCGTTGCGCCGGATGCATCGAGCGGCAGGTAGAGCAGGGTGGCGAGTCCCAGGCGGGAGATTCTCGATGGCATTGCGCGTCCTCCATGACGGCTACTGATGAAGGCTAGCGCCTGCATTTTCCATCGCCAGCGTGATTTCTTTTCGAGATAAGTCGTCCACTTTCAAGTGTCAGGCGCGCGCTCAAGATTGTTTCGCAAGCGCTTGTTTCAGCCGCGATTTTTTAACGTTTTAAGCCGTCAGTCGGTGTATGATTGCGCCCGTCAGCCCCGCCGGGGCTTTTGGATTACCTCCATGGACTTACCCAGTAGTTACTCAATACCCCGATTTTCCAATCATGAATTGACTGATTGATCCTTCCGGCGCACCCCGCTGCTGGGAGTGGAGTTCGCCTATGTCTGAAGTAGAAGTTAAGAAAACGCAGGAAAGCTTGCAGGACCGCCTGGCTCAGGTTGTTGAGCTGTTGCAGCGTCAGCGAGTGGTTGAAGACCTGACTCATCGCCAGGAAGGTCCTAATCAGGATCGAGTCGAAAACCTGGTTCACCGGCAAAATCTTGTTGAGTTGCAACGCAAGCTCGATGACCTGCACTCCGCCGACGTCGCCTATATTCTTGAAGCCCTGCCGCTGGATGACCGCCTGACACTCTGGCAGTTGGTCAAGGCTGATCGCGACGGCGACATCCTGCTCGAAGTATCCGATTCGGTTCGTGAAACCCTGATCGCCGACATGGACGATCACGAGCTCCTGGCTGCGGCCAAGGACATGGATGCTGACGAGCTGGCCGACCTGGCTTCCGAGCTGCCGCGAGATGTCGTCCATGAGCTGATGGAGACCCTCGATGCTCAGCAACGCGAGCGTGTGCGCTCGGCGTTGTCCTATGACGAGGACCAGGTCGGCGCGCTGATGGACTTCGAGATGGTCACCATCCGCGAGGATGTCAGTCTCGAAGTGGTTCTGCGTTACCTGCGACGCCTCAAGGAGCTGCCAGGCCATACCGACAAGTTGTTCGTGGTTGACTACGACGGCGTGCTCAAGGGTGTGCTGCCGATCAAGCGCTTGCTGGTCAACGATCCGGAGAAGCAGGTTTCCGAGGTCATGGCCAGCGATCCGGTGAGTTTCCATCCGGATGAAGAGGCCTACGATGCGGCCCAGGCGTTTGAACGTTACGACTTGATTTCGGCCCCCGTCGTCGACAAGAACGGCAAGTTGATCGGCCGTCTGACCATCGATGAAATGGTCGACCTGATTCGTGAGGAGAGCGAAAACGAAGTTCTCAACATGGCGGGTCTGCGTGAAGAAGAGGATATTTTCGCGTCGGTCTGGAAGTCCCTGCGTAACCGCTGGGCGTGGCTGGCAGTGAACCTGATCACCGCATTTGTGGCTTCCCGGGTGATTGGCCTGTTCGAAGGCTCCATTGAGAAGCTGGTGGCGCTGGCTGCATTGATGCCGATCGTTGCGGGTATCGGAGGTAACTCCGGCAACCAGACCATCACCATGATCGTTCGGGCCATGGCGCTGGACCAGGTGAGTACGGGTAACACTTCGCGGCTTATGCGCAAGGAGCTGGCGGTTGCCTTGATCAACGGCGTGATTTGGGGTGGGGTGATCGGCGCGGTGGCCTACCTGTTGTATGGCAGTTGGTCACTCGGAGTGGTGATGACCGCTGCCATGACCCTCAATCTGTTACTTGCGGCATTGATGGGAGTCTTGATCCCGATGACACTGGCGCGACTCGGGCGGGATCCTGCCATGGGGGCCAGTGTGATGATTACCGCCATGACCGACAGTGGTGGCTTCTTTATCTTCCTTGGGTTGGCGACGATTTTCCTGCTCTGAGGCACTTGTTTAGCAGCCCGCCCTACGGCGGGCTTTTTTATGGCTGAACTTCAGGCAAAAAAAAGCCAGCGATCAGGCTGGCTTGAACTTGCGGGGATGAATCAGGAGGCGTCTGAAGTCATTTCGGCGTCATGGGCGATCAATGAAACAAGCGCATTTTGCTGGCGGTGAGAGAGTTGGCGGAAACGCTGCAGCAGTTCGCGCTCGTGCAGTGACAGCTCCGGGCTGTCCAGGCGCATGCTCAGCTCTTCGCCCAGTGCGCCTTCCTGAATGAGACTCTGCTCCAGTCGCGCAATGATTTCGGAGTTCATGCTGCGGTGATGATTGCGAGCCACCTCGGCAATGCGTTCACGCATTCCGTCTGGCAGACGTACGACGAACTTGTCAGCCGTACGGCTGGAATAAATTGCCTGTTTCAATGGGCGCATATATTTAACCGGTTAGTTCAGGGGAGCGGTTCTCGGGATTGGCCGCAGGATGTCTGATAGGACAAGCGCTCTGGCCAAATGTTCAACCTGAATTGATAGAGGCTCGCATCATGCCTCAAATTCGCCAGTTCATTGGCGTCAATTCTGTGACAAATATTGATCTGGATAAAGGCGTTATGCCAGCACCAATTGTCAGAAATGCGGACTGGTCTTGAAAATTTCCCGGTCCGTGTCTCTGGCCGCGTCCTTTGCCCCCGCCGGACTCCTGAAAAAAAACGGAGGGGCATCCCATGCGTATTCGATCACTGTTCCTTATCTGTACAGGATAGTGGCAAATGGCCGATTTACTAGGGGGGCGCGTGTAACGAGAGTCATTTAGGATGGGTGGCGGGATGATTTTCATGGGGCGGGCTTCATGGCGGGGAAGGCGCTGGTCCTCTTCTGGCTTGTGCATGAAAACTTCAAGCTCTCGCCTGACATCTGCCTACACTTAAAAAGCCCACGGATGACATGACAAAGGCAGGTTGGCCCGTTAACATGCATGCCGTCTATCGCCACGCGTATCTTCGCGGGCATCTTGTGTCTCAGTAGCTCAATTGGATAGAGCATCCCCCTCCTAAGGGGAAGGTTGGCAGTTCGAACCTGCCCTGGGACACCATATAATTCAATGGTGTCAGCAGTTTTTTGGAATCGCGTCCCCCCCCATCGTGACAGCAGGGTGGCAGCAGCAAGACGCCACATCGCCTAATGCTCATGACATTTCGGTTAATCTGTTGTGCTTATGGAGCAGCGATGCAGGAAAACCATCCAGTCTGGGATGTCTACGACCAGCTTCGCACTGCGCACCTCAACGAATGTACTACGGCTGCCGCTCCTGAATTTCTAGTCTGAAATCGTTGTCGCTGTTACCTCCTCGTCTTTGGCAATTGCAGGTTTTGATGGCTTTAAGATTTTGACGCCTTGGCCTGACAGTACCGTATCGGCTCCTAGGTAAAATTCAGGTGGCTTTACCCACGGAACGACCCACGACGTTTTTGTCGCTCAAACCATTCGAATAGCGCCATGCCGGCCAACATGGCCACGACAAACACCGCGCCCTTGAAAATGCCCGAGCCCAACAGCACCAGAGAGGGGCCCGGGCAAATCCCGGCCAATCCCCAACCGAACCCAAATAGTAGGCTGCCGATGATCAGGCGTCGGTCGACGTGTCGAGCTGTGGGCAGATTCATCGGCAAGCCAAGCAGTGATCGCGTTCGGTTTCTTGCCAACCAAAAGCCCAGGGTAGCCACGGCAATGGCACCGGCCATGACGAATGCCAGCGAGGGATCCCACGCCCCGGTCAAGTCCAGGAACCCCAGGACTTTGGCAGGGTTTGTCATGCCTGAAACCAGCAAACCGATCCCAAATATGAGCCCGGCAATCCAGGCGAAGAAGAGTGCCATGATCAATTCCCTCCCAGTAGGTGGCGAACCACAAAGACGGTGACAAACCCAGCACTCATGAACACTAGAGTCGCCACCCCTGAGCGCGGCGACAAGCGCGACAGGCCGCAGACACCGTGACCGCTGGTGCAGCCAGCCCCATAGCGCGTGCCAATGCCGACCAACATGCCGGCGACGATCAATAGCGGATAACCGGCATCGATCTGCAACTTGGGCAGTGGCGCAATCAGGCGGTAAAGCAGCGGAGCCGTGAGTAGCCCCAAGACAAATGCTATGCGCCAGGCGACATCACCAGCCACCGGGCGCAGAAAACCGCCGACAATTCCACTGATGCCGGCGATGCGCCCATTCAACAGCACGAACAGGGTAGCGGCAGTGCCTATCAGTAGGCCGCCAATCAGAGCGCTCAGCGGTGTGAAATGGTTCAGATCGATCATGGTGACCAACTATTAGCCTTAGGGACAGTACAGTTCATACAAAGTAGCGAGAAGGGTGAGCACCCTCTCGTCGGATAACGTAGTCGTCAATGGCTAGGATAATCGGCGACTACTTGATCGGTATCCGTTAGGGTCTGACCTATCACCTGATATGGCTGTTTGGTTTGGCCGTTCATACCGCGATGATTGACGCGTCGAGGGCCATGTACTAATGCTTACCGACAGCAGCAACCGCCGCCGTTCCCGCCACAACCCGAGGTTTTCTTACTCGCTACGCTTTCCACTGTCGCCAGCTGTGCTGGATAGCCCGCGTTCTCCAGGACTGCAAGCAGCGCATGGCTGTCCGAATCGCCGCTGACCTTCACCCGTCCGGTTTGTAGATCCACTGTTACGTCACTGACTCCTTCGAGTGGGCGCAGCGCTTCAGTGACATGTTTGACACATGAGCCACAGCTCATGCCCTGGACTTGCAGTTCAACAGCTTTCATTGGTGACTCCTCACAACAAAGTTGATCATGGGAAGACTGACGCATGAGGCCTTTCTGCGGCGTTGGCTTATCCTCAACCTTGCTGCCATGGCAAGGTCAAGAGATTGTTTTCACTCAATCAATGGAAGCCTGGCGCAGGCGCAAGGCGTTGAATACCACCGACGCCGAGCTGACGCTCATGGCCAGTGCGGCAATGAGCGGTGACAGAAGGTGGCCGGTAAGTGGAAAGAACAAGCCGGCAGCCAGTGGGATGCCCATGGCGTTGTAAAGGAAGGCGAAGGTCAGGTTCTGGTGCATATTTCTCACCGTTGCAACTGACAGGCTGCGAGCACGCAGGATACCGAGCAGATCCCCCTTGACCAGGGTGACCTGAGCGCTGTTCATCGCTACGTCAGTGCCAGTGCCCATGGCGATACCTACATCAGCGCGAGCCAGTGCTGGGGCATCATTAATGCCGTCGCCGGCCATCGCCACCCGGTGTCCGGCTTGTTGCAAGGATGCCACCAGACGTTCTTTATCTTGCGGTTTGACCTCGCCGTGAACCTCCTCGATGCCCAACTGGCGAGCTACCGAGCGAGCAGTCGTAAGGCCGTCGCCAGTGGCCATGATGACCTTGACGCCATCCGCCTGCAGACGCTCGACGGCCAGCTTCGTGGTGTGTTTGATGGGGTCGGCAACAGCCAGCAAACCTGCCAGGGCGCCATTGACTGCCAGGTACATGATGCTCGTACCGTCGCCGCGTAGCTTCTCGGCATGTGCTTGCAGGCTCTCGGTGGAAACACCCGCCTCCTGCATCAACGCGGTATTGCCTAGCATCAGGCGGCGACCCTCCACCTGACCGCTTACACCGATACCTGAGGTTGACTCGAAGGTTTCAGGTGCCACCAGTTTTAGCCCTGCGGCACGAGCCTGCTCGACGATGGCAAGGGCCAGTGGATGCTCACTGCCCTGATCGAGACTTGCGGCCAGGCGCAACACTTCATCCTGACTAAATCCGGGTACTGCCTCGACGCTATGGAACGCTGGGCGACCTTCAGTGAGGGTGCCAGTTTTGTCGACTATCAAGATGTCTATCTTGCGCAGGTTTTCGATGGCGGCGGCATCGCGAAACAATACGCCGCTGCCAGCAGCCTTGCCGGTGGCAACCATGACTGACATCGGTGTCGCTAGGCCAAGGGCACAGGGACAGGCAATGATCATGACCGCGACAGCGTTGATCAGTCCGAACACCCAACTTGGCTCGGGCCCCCACAGCCCCCAGCCGAGTAGAGTCAGCGCGGCGATAGCAATAACAACGATCACGAAGTAACTGGCAATCACGTCTGCCAGCCGTTGCATCGGCGCTTTTGAGCGTTGTGCCTGCACAACCATCTGTACAATCTGTGCGAGCAGGGTCGCTGACCCTATCTTCTGCGCTTGCATCAACAGACTGCCGTGAATATTGAGGGTGGCGCCGATCAGCGCGTCGCCGGCCCTTTTCATTATCGGTATTGGCTCGCCGGTGAGCATCGACTCATCTACAGCGCTTTCGCCTTGCAACACCTGGCCGTCGACAGGCACTTTTTCGCCCGGACGCACACGTAATGTGTCGCCGCTGTGTACGTGTGTCAGTGGGATGTCTTCTTCCGTGCCGTCGACATTGATCCGACGGGCAGTTTTTGGGGCCAGTCCAAGCAGCGACTTGATGGCAGCCGAGGTTTGCGAGCGAGCCTTGAGCTCAAGCATCTGGCCGAGAAGGGTCAGTGAGATGATTACAGCCGCCGCTTCGAAGTACACACCGATGCGGCCCTCCATCATGAAGTTGCTGGGGAATACATCGGGAGTCAGGGTGGCCACGACGCTGTAAAGGAAGGCCGCCGCCGTGCCGAGGCCGATTAGTGTCCACATGTTCGGACTTCGCTGAATCACCGAACGCACACCACGCACATAAAACGGCCAGCCAGCCCACAGCACGACCGGTGTAGCCAATCCTAGCTCGACCCAATTTTGCGTGGTGCCATGGAACAGCACCAGGGCATGGCCACCCATAGCCAGCACGGTTACGATCACTGTCAGTGGCAATGTCCACCAGAAGCGCCGGGTGAAGTCCTTGAGTTCTAAGTTCTCTTCTTCCTCCAATTCGGGAATCACCGGCTCTAAGGTCATGCCGCACTTAGGGCAGACGCCGGGGCCGATCTGGCGAATTTCCGGATGCATGGGGCAGGTGTATTCAGCGGCACCCGTTACCGGCTCTGCTGTTGTCTGATGGACTTGTTCGATTTTCAGTTGAGATATTCGATAACGCTCGGGCGCTGCCCTGAAGGTCGCTTGGCATTTCTGGCTGCAGAACCGGTAGGTTTGCCCCTCATACTCGGTGCTGAACTGGCTGTCGTTACTGACGGTCATGCCACATACCGGATCATGGGAGCCGGTGGGTTGGGGTTCAGACTTCTGTATTGGGTCGTGCTCTTGACGAAGCTCAGGGGTGCGCATGCGCTATCTCCTTTGCGCATTCTTGGTTGAGTCTGAAATTTCTCCGTGATGGCTGTGACCGCCGTGGTGGTGTCCGAAAATATGCATCAGTGGGCACAACAGCAAAATCATGTAAGGCAGGAGGCCCAGCATATGGCCGTAATGTTCTCTGGCCAGGTAAAACAGCGCTATCACTAGCAGCATGCCCAGCGCTATACCTGGTTTGCTCCTCCAAAAAGCTGGAGAGGTGTTAGCGGAATGTGGTGAATTCATCATGGTTCTGTACTCCTGAGGGAGTGCTATATAGTGATACGTCGTAAAGGTGCAACGGGCGGCAGTTTTACCCTTGGCATATTGGCTAAAGTAAAACCGTCGCTGCATTGCCTACAGGCTTGTGCGCATCACTTGCTCATCGGCATGTTCATCATGCTCGATTGCTGATCCATCATTTTCATCATCATGTTCATCATTCCCATACCCATGCCGTCTTTGTTACCGGTCATGCCCATGCCCATGCCATGACAGTTCTTCTGCATCATGGCCATGCTGTCCTTCATCGTCTTCATGCTCTCCTGCATGGCAGCGTGTCGCTCGGCAGGAGTTTTAGCAGAGGCTGCTTTGTCGTGTGCAGCCTGCATTTTTTGCATTTGCTCGGTCATGACATTGTTTTGCATCGGCGTAGCTGTTTCGCTCGTCTGGCCGGGCGCGGTCTGCCCTTGCTCCGGGTGTTGCTCGTCGACTGCCGAGGCGATGAGTGGGCTGCTGATCAGCAGGGTGGCGAGGATAATTTTCATTGAGGCATGCATGGCAATCTCCAAAGGGTGAGGACAACTCGGGTAATACCAAGCCGCACCAGGTTGGCGCAGTCAGGCAGTGCGCCGAAGATCGGCGCGCAGAAGGTCGGATTAATCGTTGAAACGGACGAAAATCAGGCGGGCAGGCGGTCTGGCCGGTACAGGGCGCCATAAGGCAAGAAAGGCAAAAGCGGAGGGATTAGCGGGAATCGAAATTAGCAACGCAGGGATCAGTAACAGAAAGGTCCAACTGAACAGATCAAATGTTTGAAGAAGGGGCGAAGGACTTACAGCTATCGCGGCATCGGCGCAGTGCTGAAGGCAGCCGAGGGCATGGGTGTCGTGGCTCTCGTGATTTTGCGGGGTGTTGAGCGAGATATGCGTTGTAGCCGGATTGTGGCTGGGCTGTGCCAGACATCCTTGGGTCGCTGCCACACCAAACGCTAACACCCACAGCACGATGGCGAGGCGTATGAACGTTGGTTGACGATGGCGAAACCAGAACATGGAGAATCTCCGGTACTGATTAGCGGGTTTTTATTTTTTCAACATACAGCACATCGAAGTGCCACGGTTGATCCACATCAATTTATGCAGCCAGGTCTCGGCTTTTCGTTTTGGTCTCTTCTATATAGAGGGGAGGGCGGCTTTTCCTGTCGCTGGTAACTTCTCGATAGAAAATCAAAATCAACGCTTGACGGCAGATTCTGGAAGCCTATAATTCGCCCCACTTCCGGCGCAGTCGAAACGGAAAACTCCTTGGTAAACAATGAGTTACGCAGTTTTCGGCGACAGGTTGCTTCAGTTCATCGAAGCTAAAAGGA
>NZ_JBIUYA010000048.1:0-31033 GCF_044744285.1 Pseudomonas sp. NPDC087336
GCCACAGCCCCTGGGGGTCAAGCTGGGCTGGCTGGTGGCCAGGCATAGGGTAGGCCTGGATCAATCGCAGCACTTCAACTTGCTTCTTCTCGTGCTCACTGCTCACGCTGCCGGCGGAAACCGGTTGAGCGCGGCGCTGGTTCTTTGCCAGCAAGACGAAATGATCGCGAATTGTGGAGTGCGAAACATCGGTGGCAGAGTTGCCGTCAGCAGGCAACTTCTGGAAGTAGGTGCGCCACTCTTCTGGCACAGCGTTAGGGTCGTGCAGGTAGAGCTCGTAGAGCTCTTCCACATAGGCAGCGTTACTACCGGATAGGTAGGCGCTGTTCCACATGCGCTGCATCACGCTTTCTTGCATGCTTGGTCACCCTCGGTTAGGGGAACACCACCGGTGTCGACACCGAGCAAACTTGCAGAAGTCCGAATGCAGCGACCAAAACAAGCCACTAGGATCACACTGATAGTCCGGGTACCAGCCCGGATGCCCCTGCTTGTCTCATTTCTTCAAAATAAGAGCCGCAGCCTTTTAAGCTGCTGCTCAGGTTAAAACTACGGCGCCGGTTGAAGCCTGCGCCGCAGCATCTACGGGTACAACGGGTACAGCAGCTGAATCACACGCCGCTGGAGAGCAGCATGTTACGGATGTGACCGATGGCCTTAGTCGGGTTCAGGCCTTTGGGACATACGTTGACGCAGTTCATGATCCCGCGGCAGCGGAATACGCTGAACGGGTCATCGAGCGAAGCCAGACGCTCGGACGTCTTGGTGTCACGGCTGTCTGCCAGGAAGCGGTACGCTTGCAGCAGTGCAGCTGGACCCAGGAACTTGTCAGGGTTCCACCAGAAGGACGGGCACGAGGTCGAGCAGCAGGCGCACAGGATGCACTCGTACAGACCGTCGAGCTTTTCACGCTCTTCAGGGGACTGCAGACGCTCGATGGCCGGAGCCGGCGTGTCGTTCTGCAGGTAAGGCTTAACCTTTTCGTATTGCTTGTAGAAGATGCTCATATCGACGACCAGGTCACGGATAACCGGCAAACCTGGCAGAGGACGAACGATCAACTTGTTACCTTTTACGACGGCAGACAGCGGCGTGACGCACGCCAGGCCGTTTTTGCCGTTGATGTTCATGCCGTCGGAACCGCAAACACCTTCACGGCAAGAGCGACGATAGGAGAAACCTTCGTCCTGCTCTTTGATCAGGGCCAGTACGTCCAGCACCATCAAGTCTTTACCACCGGTATCGACCTGGAATTCCTGCATGAACGGCGCAGCGTCCTGATCAGGGTTGTAACGATAAACACTGACTTGCAACATGGCGGCCACCCTTAATAAGTCCGAATCTTAGGTTCAAAAGTCGGAACAGTCTTCGGCGAGAAGTTCACGGCACGCTTGGCAACGCGCTTCTCACCCGGGAAGTACAGGGTGTGGCACAGCCAGTTTTCGTCGTCACGATCTTCGAAGTCTTCACGGGCGTGAGCACCGCGGGACTCTTTACGTACTTCGGCAGCGATGGCGGTGGCTTCGGCCACTTCCAGCAGGTTCTGCAGTTCCAGAGCTTCGATACGCGCAGTGTTGAACGCCTGCGACTTGTCGTTGATCTTCACGTTGGCGATGCGCTTGCGCAGATCGGCCAGCTGGGCAATACCCTTCTGCATGTATTCGCCGGTACGGAATACACCGAAGTAGTTCTGCATGCAGCTTTGCAGCTCGCGACGCAGGGTTGCCACGTCTTCGCCATCGGTACGCTCGTTCAGAGCGGCAAGGCGCGACAAGGCCGCAGTAATGTCGGCTTCGGTGGCGTCGTCGTATTCGATACCGTCGGTCAGCGCCTTTTCCAGGTGCAGGCCGGCAGCACGGCCGAAGACCACCAGGTCGAGCAGCGAGTTGCCGCCCAGACGGTTGGCGCCGTGAACCGATACGCAAGCCACTTCGCCTACAGCGAACAGGCCTGGGATGATGGTGTCCACGCCTTCGGCGTCCTGGGTGATCGCCTGGCCATGGATGTTGGTGGCAACGCCGCCCATCATATAGTGGCAAGTCGGAACAACCGGAACCGGAGCGACAACCGGGTCAACGTGCGCGAAAGTCTTCGACAGTTCGCAGATGCCTGGCAGACGGCTGTGCAGCACTTCCTCGCCCAGGTGGTCGAGTTTTAGCATCACGTGGTCGCCATTCGGACCGCAACCGTTGCCGGCGATGATTTCCTTAACCATCGAGCGGGCCACAACGTCACGACCGGCAAGGTCCTTGGCGTTCGGAGCATAACGCTCCATGAAACGCTCGCCGTGCTTGTTGATCAGGTAACCACCTTCACCACGGCAACCTTCGGTGACCAGTACGCCGGCGCCGGCGATGCCGGTCGGGTGGAACTGCCACATTTCGATGTCTTGTACCGGTACGCCAGCACGCAGGGCCATGCCAACGCCGTCGCCGGTGTTGATCAGGGCGTTGGTGGTGGACGCGTAGATACGACCTGCACCGCCGGTGGCCAGAACGGTAGCCTTGGCACGGATGTAGGTGGTTTCGCCGGTTTCGATGCAGATGGCGATAACGCCGACGAATTCGCCAGCCTGGTTTTTCACCAGGTCAACGGCGTAGTACTCGTTCAGGAACGTGGTACCGGCCTTCAGGTTGCCCTGATAAAGGGTGTGCAACAGCGCGTGACCGGTACGGTCGGAAGCGGCGCAAGTACGGGCAGCCTGGCCGCCTTTACCGTAGTCCTTGGACTGACCGCCGAACGGACGCTGATAGATACGGCCGGTTTCGGTACGCGAGAACGGCAGACCCATGTGGTCCAGCTCGAAAACGGCGGCCGGGCCTTCCTGACACATGTATTCGATAGCATCCTGGTCACCGATGTAGTCGGAACCCTTGACGGTATCGTACATGTGCCAGCGCCAGTCATCGTTCGGGTCAGCGGACGCGATGGCGCAGGTGATGCCGCCCTGGGCGGATACGGTGTGCGAACGGGTCGGGAAAACCTTGGTGATTACCGCAGTCTTGTGACCGCCTTGCGCCAGCTGCAGCGCTGCGCGCATGCCGGCACCGCCACCACCAATAATGATGGCGTCGAAAGAAATCGTTGGAATGTTAGCCATGAATCAGATACCCCAGAGAATCTGCACACCCCAGACGAAGTAAGCGAACATCGCAACGCCGCATACTGCCTGGAAGAGGAAACGTATAGCCGTCGCGGACTTGCCGAACGCCATTGGCGTCAGGTAGTCGGTCGCAATGGTCCACATGCCGACCCAGGCGTGAGCGCCCAGAGCAACGAGGGCCAGCAGGCTGAAGATACGCATCCAGTTGTTAGCGAAGAGCGCGTGCCATTGGTCGTAGCCAAGGCCCGGGTTCGCCACGAGGTATCCGATCAGGAAAATGAAGTAAGCCGCGAGAACGACCGCAGACACACGTTGCGCCATCCAGTCATAGAGGCCCGAACGCGAGAGGTTCGTGACGTTAGTTACCATATCCAAACTCCTGCCAGAACGATTACCACCACGGAAACGGCGATAATGATTTTCGAGCCCAGCTTGCCGCCTTCCAGCGTCTCACCGATGCCCATGTCCATGATCAAGTGGCGCACACCGGCTACCAAGTGATACAGCAAGGCGGACAGGATGCCCCAAATCACTAGCTTGGCTAGCGGACTGGTCAGACACGCTTTCACCTCACCGAAGCCTTCCTCGGAACTCAGCGACTTGTCCAATGCATAAAGCATGATGGCAAGGCACACGAAGAGGATGACACCGGAGATACGGTGAAGGATGGACGTGTAAGCAGTGACTGGGAGTTTGATGGTCCTTAGGTCTAGGTTTACAGGTCGTTGGCTTTTCACGGCTTTTTTTTCACACTGAAGAGCCCCTAACAATCAGGGCAAAGTTGTTGGGGAGTGCACTGGTCAGGTAACCACCACCCAGGGAGGCGACCCCCAATAACGCAAGCCCAAAAGCCCTTGGCGGTCGGTGGCCGAGTATAGACAGTTAGGCTACTAATGACAACGGACATACCTTCCCAAAACGGCGCATTGCGCAACACGTATAAAAGGCGTAAATGGCGGTCAATTTCGATAAAAAAGTAGGGTTAAAGCCTTCTGGAGCAAGACTTTAGGCAAATTGACATTCAAATTTATCTCACTATAGTGGTGCGGGCCCTGCGTGGGGGGTCTGTCTGATGATTTCAAGCATAAATAGGAGGCCACATGGCTGACAAAAAAGCGCAGTTGATCATCGAGGGCGCAGCCCCCGTCGAGCTGCCCATTTTAACCGGCACCGTTGGTCCCGATGTTATCGATGTTCGGGGCCTGACGGCCACGGGCCGCTTCACTTTCGACCCCGGTTTCATGTCGACCGCTTCCTGCGAATCGAAGATCACCTATATCGACGGCGACAACGGCATCCTGCTGCACCGCGGCTACCCGATCGAACAGCTGGCTGAAAAGTCGGACTACCTGGAAACCTGCTACCTGCTGCTCAACGGCGAGCTGCCGACCGCAGAACAGAAGGCCCAGTTCGTCGGCACCGTGAAGAACCACACCATGGTTCACGAGCAGCTGAAGACCTTTTTCAACGGCTTCCGTCGCGACGCCCACCCGATGGCCGTCATGTGCGGTGTAGTCGGCGCCCTCTCGGCCTTCTACCACGACTCCCTGGACATCAATAACCCGCAGCATCGCGAAATCTCCGCGATCCGCCTGGTTGCCAAGATGCCAACCCTGGCTGCGATGGTTTACAAGTACTCCATGGGCCAACCCATGATGTACCCGCGCAACGACCTGTCGTACGCGGAAAACTTCCTGCACATGATGTTCAACACCCCGTGCGAGATCAAACCGATCAGCCCGGTACTCGCCAAGGCCATGGACCGGATCTTCATCCTCCATGCCGACCACGAGCAGAACGCGTCGACTTCCACCGTGCGCCTGGCGGGCTCCTCGGGTGCCAACCCGTTCGCCTGTATCGCCGCCGGTATCGCTGCACTGTGGGGCCCTGCCCACGGCGGTGCCAACGAAGCCGTACTGACCATGCTCGACGAAATTGGCGATGTCTCGAACATCGACAAGTTCATCGCCAAGGCCAAGGACAAGAACGATCCGTTCAAGCTGATGGGCTTCGGTCACCGCGTTTACAAAAACCGCGACCCACGCGCCACCGTGATGAAGCAGACCTGCGACGAAGTGCTAAAGGAACTGGGCATCCAGAACGATCCGCAACTCGAACTGGCCATGCGCCTGGAAGAGATCGCCCTGACCGACCCGTACTTCATCGAACGCTCGCTGTACCCGAACGTCGACTTCTACTCGGGGATCATCCTCAAGGCGATCGGCATTCCAACCAGCATGTTCACCGTGATCTTCGCCCTGGCGCGGACCGTCGGCTGGATCTCCCACTGGAAAGAAATGCTCTCCAGCCCGTACAAGATTGGCCGTCCACGCCAGCTGTACACCGGCTACGAGTCGCGTGACATCACCAAGCTGGAAGACCGCAAGTAAGATCTTTCTTACGATAGCGTGTTGAGTTGTACCGGAAACGGCCTCCTGCTTTTTATATAGAGAGCAGGAGGCCGTTTTTGTTTGAGCATATCGTTCCCATGCTCCGCTTGGGAATGCCGCCAGGGACGCTCCGCGCTCCGCTGTCGACGCAAGGCTTGAGTCCTGTGCATGTGTGACGCAGAGCGTCACAGGATGCATTCCCACGCAGAGCGTAGGAACGATTATAAATAGCCGATCACCGCCCAATATAAAAAGCCCCGATCTCTCGCCCGGGGCATTTCAGTGCGGCCGTTTTTGTTTGAGCATATCGTTCCCATGCTCCGCGTGGGAATGCCGCCAGGGACGCTCCGCGTTCCGCTGTCGACGCAAGGCTTGAGTCCTGTGCATGTGTGACGCAGAGCGTCACGGGATGCATTCCCACGCAGCATAGGAACGATCATTGACCGATAACCGCCCAATAAAAAATGCCCCAATCTCTCGACCGGGGCATTTGCGTGCAGCTTATAACTTGTAGCGTCTAGCTGCTCTTAGTGCGAAACCGCCCCGCTCGCCCCCAAACCAGTCTGCGAACGAACGAACTGCGGGAAGAACAGCGCCCGCTCGTTATCGGCCGCAGTCGACTTGTCAGTAATCGAGAAGAACCAAATCCCGACAAAAGCGATGATCATCGAGAACAGCGCCGGGTACTCATATGGGAAGATCGCCTTCTCGTGATGCAGGATCTGTACCCAGATGGTTGGGCCAAGGACCATCAAGCCCACAGCGCTCACCAGCCCCATCCAGCCACCGATCATCGCGCCACGAGTGGTCAGCTTTTTCCAGTACATGGAAAGCAGCAGGACCGGGAAGTTGCAGCTCGCCGCGATGGAGAACGCCAGGCCCACCATGAACGCAATGTTCTGGCTTTCGAACAGGATGCCCAGGGCGATCGCCAGCACCGCGAGGGCGATGGTGGTGATTTTCGAGACGCGGATCTCATCCTTCTCGTTGGCCTTGCCCTTCTTGATCACACTGGCGTACAGGTCGTGGGACACCGCCGAGGCACCGGCCAGGGTCAGGCCGGCAACCACTGCCAGAATGGTCGCGAACGCTACCGCCGAAATGAAGCCGAGGAAGATACTGCCACCTACCGCATTGGCCAGGTGCACCGCCGCCATGTTGTTACCGCCCAGCAACGCGCCAGCCGCATCTTTAAAGGCCGGGTTCGTGCTCACCAGCAGGATCGCGCCGAAGCCGATGATGAAGGTCAGGATATAGAAGTAGCCAATGAAGCCGGTTGCGTACAGCACGCTCTTGCGTGCTTCTTTCGCGTCACCCACGGTGAAGAAGCGCATCAGGATGTGCGGCAGGCCCGCAGTACCGAACATCAGAGCCAGACCCAGGGAGAACGCGGAGATCGGATCTTTCACCAGGCCGCCCGGGCTCATGATCGCTTCACCTTTAGGGTGAACCTTGATCGCCTCGGAGAACAGCATGTTGAAGTCGAAGTTGACGTGTTTCATCACCATCAGCGCCATGAAAGAAGCGCCGGACAGCAGCAATACCGCCTTGATGATCTGTACCCAGGTGGTCGCCAGCATGCCGCCGAACAGTACGTAGGCGCACATCAGGATACCGACCAGGATCACCGCAACGTGGTAGTCGAGGCCAAACAGCAACTGGATCAGCTTGCCGGCACCGACCATTTGCGCGATCAGGTAGAACGCCACCACCACCAGCGAACCACAAGCGGACAGCGAGCGGATCTGGGTTTGCCCAAGGCGATAGGACGCCACGTCGGCGAAGGTGTACTTGCCCAGGTTACGCAGGCGCTCGGCGATCAGGAACAGAATGATCGGCCAGCCCACCAGGAAGCCGATCGAGTAGATCAGGCCATCGTAGCCAGAGGTGAATACCAGCGCGGAAATACCCAGGAAGGATGCCGCGGACATATAGTCACCGGCAATCGCCAGACCGTTCTGGAAGCCGGTGATCTTGCCACCTGCCGCGTAGTAGTCGGAGGCCGACTTGTTTTTCTTGGAAGCCCAGTAGGTGATGCACAGGGTCGCACCAACGAATGCGACGAACATCAGGATCGCCGACACGTTAAGCGGTTGTTTTTGCACGGCGCCAGTCAGGGCATCAGCCGCCCAGGCGCCCGGTGCGAAGGCTGCGATGCTCAAAAGAGCCATTAGACGCCGGATCATTGCTGAGCCTCCTTGAGAATCGCATTATTCAGGTCGTCGAATTCGCCATTGGCGCGTCGTACGTAAATACCGGTCAGGACAAAGGCCGAGACAATCAGCCCGACACCGATCGGTATGCCCCAGGTAATCGATGACTCGGGGCTGATTTTCGCCCCCAGTAAATGCGGACCGTAAGCAATCAAAAGGATGAATCCGGAGTAAAGCCCTAGCATGATCGCCGAAAGAATCCAGGCGAATCGTTCCCTCTTGCTAACCAGCTCCTTGAATCGCGGGCTGTTTTGAATCGAGAGGTAAATGCTGTCGTTCATTGTTTTTATCCTCGCAGCACAGATTTAGTTGGAACGGTATCCACTCTATGCGGCTGCGGGGCAGGTTCCAGACGACCTTAGTCTTAGAGCCACGTGACGTATTTGCCAATTTCCAGCACACCTGAAACAACTGTAGGAGCGAGCTTGCTCGCGAAGGCGGCGTAACAGACAACAATGATGTTGAATGTTATGGCCCCTTCGCGAGCAAGCTCGCTCCTACAGGGTACAGCGAGATGCCCGTTATTTGGTCCAGTCAGCCACGCGCTCCGGGTGCTTGGCTACCCAATCCTTGGCCGCCGCTTCAGGCTTGGCGCCTTCCTGGATGGCCAGCATGACTTCGCCGATTTCGTCTTTCGAAGCCCACTGGAAGTTCTTCAGGAACTTGGCCACTTCCGGTGCCTTGGTCGCAAGCTCTTTGCTGCCGATGCTGTTCACGGTTTCAGCCGCGCCATACACGCCTTTCGGGTCTTCCAGGAAACGCAGTTTCCACTTGGCGAACATCCAGTGCGGCACCCAACCGGTGACGGCGATGGATTCGTTTTTCTTCTCGGCACGGGTCAGCTCGGCGATCATGCCGGCGCCGGAACTGGCCTTGAGTTGATAGCCGGTCAGGTCGTAGTCCTTGATCGCCTGCTCGGTCTTGAGCATCACGCCTGAACCGGCGTCGATGCCGACGATGCGCTTCTTGAAGCTGTCATCGGTCTTCAGGTCTTCAAGGGACTTGGCCTTGACGTACTCCGGCACGATCAGGCCGATCTTGGCGTCCTTGAAGTTCGGGCCGTAGTCGACGACCTGGTCTTTGTTCTTGGTCCAGTAATCACCGTGGGTCACTGGCAGCCAGGCCGACAGCATAGCGTCGAGTTTACCGGTGGCGACACCCTGCCACATGATCCCGGTGGCGACGGCTTGCAGCTTCACGTCGTAATTCAGTTTCTGCTTGATCACTTCAGCAGCCACGTGAGTAGTCGCGACGCTGTCGGACCAGCCGTCAACGTAACCGATGCTCAGGGTCTTGTTCTCGGCATTGGCGAATGTGGAGCCCATCGCAAGTACCAGAGCGGCACCTGCGCCTAAAAGTCGTCGCATCTTCATCGTTACTTCCCCGAAAGTGCTGCGCTCGACGGATGCCGAGTCGCGTCAACGTATAGTTATAGTGCACAGCGCCCCCATCACGCCCCACCGCAAACTCGTTCGAACATCAGCGGAGTACTGACAGTAGCGATCATCAACCTGACGCTATCAGCGACCTGCTCTGCCAGCGACCTCAAGGCAGCGAGAAACGACATCAGAACGCCATTAACGTTGAGCGCGTCAGACCTCCCGGGCAATCCGCCCGAACTTTGCATGTCAAAATCATGCAGGCCACCAAGCACGCGACAAATGCAGGTAACATGCGCCGCTTTGCTCCCAGACGGCCTGACCATGCCTGCGACATCGCGCTTTCCTTTTTTTGCCTATCTATTCGCTTGCCTGCTGGGGCTGTTTGCCCTGGGTGGCTTCTGGTACGGCCTCGGCAAACCGGTGATCCTGCCGGACGTCGCCAGCGCAACGCACAAGTTGCAATGCGCCTCCTACACCCCGTTCGACAAGGACCAGTCGCCGTTCGACGTGCCGTTCAATCTGCGTCCCGAGCGCATGGATGCCGACCTCGCGCTGCTGGCAACTCGCTTCGAATGCATTCGAACCTACTCGATGACGGGGCTCGAGGCCCTGCCGGATCTGGCGCGCAAGCACGGGCTGAAAATGATGATCGGCGCCTGGATCAACAGCAACCCGGTAGACACCGAAAAAGAAGTCGACCTGCTGATTGCCTCGGCCAACGCCAACGCGGACGTGGTCAGCGCGGTGATCGTCGGCAACGAAACCCTGCTGCGCAAGGAAGTCACCGGTGCCCAGCTGGTGAAGCTGATCAACAAGGTCAAAAGCCAGGTCAAGCAACCGGTTACCTATGCCGATGTGTGGGAGTTCTGGCTCAAGCACCCGGAAATCGCACCGGCGGTGGACTTCCTGACCATCCACTTGCTGCCTTATTGGGAAGATGACCCTTCGAACATCGATGCCGCACTGCAACATGTGGCGCAAGTGCGCCAGGTGTTCGGCAACAAGTTCGCGCCCAAGGACGTGATGATTGGCGAGACTGGCTGGCCGAGCGAAGGCCGCCAGCGTGAAACCGCCTTGCCGAGCCGGGTCAACGAAGCCAGGTTCATTCGTGGTTTTGTCGCCATGGCCGAGCAGCACGGTTGGCACTACAACCTCATCGAGGCCTTCGACCAGCCGTGGAAACGCGCCAGTGAAGGTGCGGTCGGCGGTTATTGGGGGCTGTTCGATGCCGATCGCCAGGACAAGGGCGTGCTCGCAGGGCCGGTAAGCAACGTGCCGTATTGGTCGCAGTGGCTGGTTGTCGGCGGGTTTATCTTCCTTGGCACACTGATTCTCGGTGGACGCGTGCGCAGCACTCGCGCCGCACTGGTGCTGCCGCTGTTGGGTGCATTGGCCGCTTGCTCGATTGGCGCCTGGGGCGATCTTGCACGGGTCACCACGCGCTTTGCCAGTGAATGGTTGTGGGTTGCTGTGCTGACTGCATTGAACGTGTTGGTGCTGGCCCACGCCGCGCTGACGCTGAGCCCTCGCACAGGTTGGCGTGGATGGGCGTTCAATGCGCTGGAACGTCGGGCTGGCTGGATACTGGCAGTGGCCGGATTTGCCGCCGCGGTGATGATGCTGGAGCTGGTGTTCGACCCGCGTTATCGCAGCTTTCCAAGCGTCGCCTTCATCCTGCCAGCACTGGTTTACCTGTGCCGCCCCGTGCGCGTGCCGCGTCGGGAGATCGCCCTGCTGACCTTCATCATCGGTGCCGGCATCGCGCCGCAGCTGTATCAGGAAGGCTTGTACAACCAACAGGCCTGGGGTTGGGCGCTAGTGAGTGTGTTGATGGTGATAGCATTGTGGCGCAGTTTGCGGGTTCGCAAGGGCTGATTTGTAGCACGGCATCGGCCTCTTCGCGAGCAGGCTCGCTTCCACACGTCGATCTTCAGCGTAGATAAAATCTGTGCTCAATGAAGGTCTATTGTGGGAGCGAGCCTACTCGCGAAGGCTATCTATCAGGCGCTACGGGAGGCCCTGACCAACCGCAACCCCGCAATCACCACCGCAAACACCGCCATTGTCGTGTTATACAGCGCCAGCGCCGGAAACCCGAGCACCAGCGCCAGTACCGCCAACCACCACCCTGCCCTCCCGGGCAATACAAAGCCGATCACCGCGGCAGCCAACGCACCCCAGCCCAATACCTGGAAATGAATCATCAGGCCCAGGCTCGAACGGACCTGGCATTCCCAACGACTTGCCTCATCCACGCAGATGCCGACCCACTGCGAATCCTCCATAAAGCCATAACGCGCTCCATAACTGGCGGCCAGCCAGAGGGGCAGCAGGACGAGCAGCAGAATCACGGGCAGACGGCGGGACATGGAGCACTCCAATACGCGAAAACGGCGGCCAGCTTAATCGCCCGGCAGCATGACGCAAGCAATAACAACTGTTAACTGGTCATTCAATCACTGCAAAGTGTATCTTCCCGCTACTATTACTCGGAATTAAGGCCTGTTTGGTGCCGATGCGTGGCACTTTGGCGCAGATCCAGTGGTCATAGCCTGCGAACTTCATTCGGCACCTTCTCTAAGGGATCTAGTCATGCTCCGTTCCTTGCGCTTAGCCGCCCTGTTTGGCGGCCTTATCTTGAGTGCGCCCGCACTGGCGGTCGATATCGACGCCGCCAGTTATGGCTACCCCTTGACCAACCCGTTTGAGGCGACGATTGCCACGACGCCGCCGGACTTGCGTCCCGAGCTGCCGCTGGATGACGACATCGATCAGGCGGACCGCAGCGTCACCTTGCGCCCGGAACGCGCGTTCGAACTGCCGGACAACTTCTGGCCAGTGAAGAAACTCACCTATCGCATCGCCACCCAGGATAAAGCCGCGCCGCTGATTTTCCTGATCGCCGGCACCGGTGCGCGCTACGACAGCAGCCTCAACGAATACCTGAAAAAGCTCTATTACAAGGCCGGGTACCACGTAGTGCAGTTGTCGTCGCCCACCAGCTTCGACTTCATGAGCGCTGCCTCACGCTTTGCCACGCCCGGTATCACCAAGGACGATGCTGAAGACATGTACCGGGTGATGCAGGCGGTGCGTGCACAAAACCCGAAACTGCCGGTCACCGATTACTACCTGACGGGCTACAGCTTGGGCGCACTGGATGCGGCATTCGTCGCGCACCTGGACGAAACCCGCCGCAGCTTCAACTTCAAGAAAGTGCTGCTGCTCAATCCTCCGGTCAATCTCTACACCTCGATCACCAACCTGGACCGACTGGTGCAGACCGAGGTCAAGGGCATCACCAACACCACCACCTTCTATGAGCTGGTGCTGAACAAACTGACCCGTTACTTCCAGCAGAAGGGCTACATCGATCTCAACGACGCACTGCTCTACGACTTCCAGCAGTCCAAGCAGCACCTGAGCAACGAACAGATGGCCATGCTGATCGGCACCTCGTTCCGTTTCTCCGCCGCCGACATCGCCTTCACCTCGGACCTGATCAACCGCCGCGGCCTCATCACCCCACCGAAAACGCCGATCACCGAAGGCACCAGCATGACGCCGTACCTCAAGCGTGCGCTGCAATGCGACTTCGACTGCTACATCACCGAACAATTGATCCCGATGTGGCGTGCCCGCACCGACGGCGGCAGCCTGCTGCAACTGATCGACCAGGTGAGCTTGTATGCCCTGAAGGACTACCTGCACGACAGCCCGAAAATCGCCGTGATGCACAACGCCGACGATGTGATTCTCGGCCCTGGAGACCTCGGCTTCCTGCGCAGGACCTTTGGCGATCGCCTGACCGTTTACCCGCTGGGCGGCCATTGCGGCAACCTTAATTACCGCGTCAACAGCGACGCCATGCTGGAGTTCTTCCGTGGCTAAATACCTCCTGCTCATCGCCGCGTTACTCAGTGCAGGCATCGCCCATGCGGACAACAGCAAAGCCAACGCCCCTGTCGTCATCGACAGCGACGGTTTCAAGGAACCCCTGAGCAAACTCAAGTTCAACCCGGGCCTGGACCAGCGCGAATTCGAACGCTCAACGCTCAGCGCCCTGAACGTCTACGACCCGCTCGAGCAGTGGAACCGCCGCGTCTATCACTTCAACTACCGGTTCGACCAATGGGTGTTCCTGCCGGTGGTCGACGGCTATCGCTACATCACGCCGAGCTTCTTGCGCACCGGCGTCAGCAACTTTTTCAACAACCTCGGCGACGTGCCAAACCTGCTCAACAGCCTGTTGCAGTTCAAGGGCCAGCGTTCGATGGAAATCACCGGCCGGCTGCTGCTCAACACCACCATCGGCATCGCCGGCCTGTGGGACCCGGCCACCGCCATGGGCTTGCAGCGCCAGAACGAAGACTTCGGCCAGACCCTGGGCTTCTATGGTGTTCCGAGCGGCGCCTACTTCGTATTGCCGATCCTCGGGCCTTCCAATCTGCGTGACACGGGCGGGCTGCTGGTCGATTACAGCGCCGAGAACGCCATCAACTTCCTCAACGTGGCCGAAGTCAGCTCCAACCATCCGGAAGTGTGGATCCTGCGTGGCATCGACAAGCGCTACCAGACCGGTTTCCGCTATGGCCAGCTGAACTCGCCGTTCGAGTACGAGAAAGTGCGTTACGTGTATACCGAGTCGCGCAAGTTGCAGATCGCCGAGTAATTCGGCTACACAGAAAAACCTGTGGGAGCGAGCTTGCTCGCGATGGCGGTGAGTCAGACAACTTTGATAGTGGCTGACACGGCCTCATCGCGAGCAAGCTCGCTCCCACAGTTGTTTTGTGTTGCTGCCGCCTTAATTTCTCAGCGCTTTCCAGATTTTGCTGATGGCCATCACCCCCACCAACACCACCGCCCCCGCCACAATCCCCGCCACCGCGTTGAGCAACGTCGGAACGATAAACCCGGCACCGCCGGCGCCGGCGCTGACACCTTCGATCCAGTGATGCACCACCGGAACACCGTGGGTAAGAATGCCGCCACCGACCAGAAACATCGCTGCCGTACCGATCACCGACAGGCTTTTCATCATGTACGGCGCCGCGCGCAGGATGCCACCGCCGATGCTTTTAGCCATCTGCCCTGGCTTCTGGGTCAGCCACAGGCCCAGGTCGTCGAGCTTGACGATGCCCGCCACCAGCCCGTAGACGCCGATTGTCATGACGATGGCGATACCCGAGAGCACGACGACTTGCTGGGTCAGCGCCGAATCGGCCACCACGCCGAGGGTGATGGCGATGATTTCCGCCGAGAGGATGAAGTCGGTACGGATCGCGCCCTTGATCTTGTCCTTTTCGAACGCCACCAGGTCGACCGTCGGATCCGCTACCGCCTCTACCAGCTCCGCATGCTCGGCCTGGTCTTCGGCCTTGCTGTGCAGGAACTTGTGAGCGAGCTTCTCGAACCCTTCGAAGCACAGGTAAGCGCCACCGACCATCAGCAACGGCGTGACCAGCCAGGGAATGAACGCGCTGATGGCCAATGCCGAAGGCACCAGGATCAGTTTGTTGACGAATGAGCCCTTGGCGACCGCCCAGACTACCGGGATTTCCCGCTCGGCACGCACGCCGCTGACCTGCTGGGCGTTGAGTGCCAGATCGTCGCCCAATACCCCGGCGGTCTTCTTGGCGGCCATTTTGGTCATCAACGCCACATCGTCCAGCACGGTGGCGATGTCGTCGATCAGCACAAGCAAACTGCTTCCTGCCATGAATCGGCTTTCCTTCTTGAATGAATGCCGTGCAGCATAGCGCGGCCTGACGCCGCATGGAGCATTCTTGAGCGTCGCCGAAGGCCGGTGCTACCATGCGCCACCGCCAGTACAGGCAAGGAACCCCCTGGTTTATGAGCACCATCCGCGAGCGCAACAAACAACTGATCCTGCGTGCCGCCAGTGAAGAATTTGCCGACAAAGGCTTCGCTGCGACCAAAACCAGTGACATCGCAGCCAAGGCGGGATTGCCCAAGCCCAACGTCTACTACTACTTCAAATCCAAGGAAAACCTCTATCGCGAGGTCCTGGAAAGCATCATCGAGCCGATCCTGCAGGCCTCGACACCGTTCAATCCCGAGGGCGTGCCCAGTGAAGTGCTGAGCGGCTACATCCGCTCGAAAATCCGCATCTCCCGCGACCTGCCTTTCGCCTCCAAGGTGTTCGCCAGCGAAATCATGCACGGTGCGCCACACCTGAGCGCCGACCTGGTCGAACAACTCAATGGCCAGGCCAAGCACAACATCGACTGCATCCAGACCTGGATCGACCGTGGCCAGATTGCGCCCATCAACCCCAACCACCTGATGTTCAGCATCTGGGCCGCGACCCAGACCTACGCCGACTTCGACTGGCAAATCACCGCCATCACCGGCAAGGCCAAGCTGGATGAAGAGGATTATGAAGCGGCGGCGCAGACGATAATCCGCTTGGTGCTCAAGGGGTGTGAGCCGGACTGATACACCGCGGTGCAGCCATCGCTGGCAAGCCAGCTCCCACAGGGATCTGAGTCGTTCACAGAATTTGAATTCAACACAGAAACTGTGGGAGCTGGCTTGCCAGCGATGAAGGCGACTCGGTGTCGGCTCAAACCCAGATAGCATCCCACAGCGGATAGTTGCCAAGTTTTTCAACAAGCCCGGCCCGCAGTGGGTTTGCTACGACATACCGGGCCAATGTCACCAAATCCTCCTCTCGCCTTAAGGCCCTGTCGTGATAACCCTGCTGCCAAAGCGGCCCGCTTCGACCACTCGAAAGATTCACCTCTCTTGTAATCAGGGATTTGGTATGGCGCATCAGCTTTCTGAGCGAACAATTTTCCAATTCGACCAACCAATGAAAATGGTCGGGCATGACAACCCACGCCAAGGACTTTGCCAATCCGAGATCTTGCGCTCGGCGAAATTGACGAACCGCCAGTCTGCCCAGCGCGAAGTCGGCAAAAATCGGCTCGCGACCCAGGGTGTTACTGGTCAGTAAGTAGATTCGGTTGGGCTCGGCATAGCGACCCGTTCGCAGGCGATGTGATGCGGGTAAATTGAGCATTCCTTTGCCTCCCTCATGATAAATTCATGAAAAGGCTAGACTTGGAAACTCCGAGCGGTAATACACACTTTTAGCGGGATGTGTCAGGCAGAAAATCATCGCTGGCAAGCCAGCTCCCACAGGGCCTGTCGGTGGACACAAACATTGTGAACACCTGCAATCCCTGTGGGAACAAGCGCGCTCACGATAGCGGCAGTTCAATCACCACCAATCAAGCCACCACCCCAGCATCCGCCCTCAACCCCAAGGCCTCGATCGCATTGATCGCACACTGCTCATCAACATCCGACAGATCCCCGCTGATCCCCACCGCCCCCAGCACGTTGCCCTCCTGATCCCGAATCAACACACCGCCCGGTGCCGGCACGACGCTGCCCTGCCCCAGGCTATTCAGTGCCGCGATAAACGCCGGGCGCTGTTGGGCGTCCAGTGCCAGCAGGCGTGAGCCTTTGCCCAGGGCGATGGCGCCCCAGGCCTTGCCGATGGCGACGTGCGGGCGCAGCAGGCTGGCGCCGTCCTCTCGTTGCAAGGTGATCAGGTGCCCGCCGGCATCCAGTACCGCGATGGTCAGTGGCGCCGCGCAAATGGCGCGCCCTGCGTTGATGGCTTCGTTGATCAGGTTGACTGCGACTTTCAAGGTTAAAGCGCTCATGGTGCCGTCCTCATTTTGTTTTTCGGAAAGCCGGTGGCCTGCTTCGTTGTGCCGCAGGCCGATGCAACAAATAGAACACAATGAGTTATTTTTTTGTATACAATAATTCTCGAAAAGCGCCGCATGCGACGAAAAGCCACAGTAGAACGGGCTTCCGACGAATGAAACGACCGCTTGAGAAAATGGATTGACCTGCGCCGTCCGCCGTGAATACACTCTGCGCAAAGCCACTTGTATACAATTACAAAACGTAAGAGGCACAAAACCATGAGCAAAATGAGAGCAATCGAAGCCGCCGTTCTGGTGATGCGCCGTGAAGGGGTTGATACCGCTTTTGGCATCCCCGGTGCCGCCATCAACCCGCTGTACTCCGCCCTGCAAAAGGTCGGCGGCATCGATCACGTGCTCGCTCGCCACGTTGAAGGCGCCTCGCACATGGCCGAGGGCTACACCCGCACCAAGGCCGGCAACATCGGCGTGTGCATCGGCACCTCCGGCCCTGCCGGTACCGACATGGTCACCGGGCTCTACAGCGCCTCGGCCGACTCGATCCCCATCCTCTGCATTACCGGCCAGGCACCCCGCGCCCGTATGCACAAGGAAGACTTCCAGGCTGTCGATATCACCAGCATCGTCAAGCCAGTGACCAAGTGGGCAACCACCGTCCTGGAACCGGGCCAGGTGCCTTACGCGTTCCAGAAAGCCTTCTATGAAATGCGCTCCGGCCGTCCAGGCCCCGTGCTGATCGACCTGCCGTTCGACGTACAGATGGCCGAAATCGAATTCGACATCGATGCCTACCAGCCGCTGCCATTGGCCAAGCCAACCGCTAGCCGCGTCCAAGTCGAGAAGGCCTTGGCCTTGCTGGACCAGGCTGAACGCCCATTGCTGGTTGCCGGTGGTGGCATCATCAACGCCGACGCCAGCGACCTGCTGGTGGAATTTGCCGAACTGACCGGCATCCCGGTCATCCCGACCCTGATGGGCTGGGGCACCATCCCGGACGATCACCCATTGATGGTCGGCATGGTGGGTCTGCAAACCTCGCACCGTTATGGCAACGCCACGATGCTGAAGTCCGACGTAGTGCTGGGTATCGGTAACCGTTGGGCCAACCGTCACACCGGTTCGGTCGACGTCTACACCGAAGGCCGCAAGTTCATTCACGTCGACATCGAAGGCACGCAGATCGGCCGCGTATTCACCCCGGACCTGGGCATCGTGTCCGACGCCGCGGCCGCGCTGACCGTGTTCATCGAAGTCGCTCGCGAGTGGCAAGCTGCCGGCAAGCTGAAAAACCGCAGCGCCTGGCTGCAAGACTGCCAGCAGCGCAAAGCCAGCCTGCAGCGCAAGACCCACTTCGACAACGTGCCGGTGAAGCCGCAGCGCGTTTACGAAGAAATGAATCAGGTGTTTGGCAAGGACACTTGCTACGTCAGCACCATCGGTCTGTCGCAGATTGCCGGCGCGCAGTTCCTGCACGTCTACAAGCCGCGCCACTGGATCAACTGCGGTCAGGCAGGCCCTCTGGGCTGGACCATTCCTGCCGCGCTGGGCGTGGTCAAGGCTGACCCGAACCGTAAAGTCGTGGCCCTGTCGGGGGACTATGACTTCCAGTTCATGATCGAAGAATTGGCGGTGGGTGCGCAGTTCAAGCTGCCGTACATTCATGTGGTGGTGAACAACTCGTACCTGGGCCTGATCCGTCAGGCGCAGCGCGGATTCGAGATGGACTACTGCGTGCAGCTGTCCTTCGACAACCTGAACGCACCGGAACTCAACGGTTATGGCGTCGATCACGTCGCAGTAGCCGAAGGCCTGGGCTGCAAGGCACTGCGTGTGTTCGAACCGTCTGAAATCGCCCCTGCCCTGCGCAAGGCCGAACAGATGATCGAAGAGTTCAAGGTTCCGGTGATCGTCGAGATCATCCTGGAGCGCGTGACCAACATTTCAATGGGCACCGAGATCAACGCCGTCAACGAATTCGAAGACCTGGCGCTGGTCGGCAACGATGCGCCAACGGCGATTTCGTTGCTCGATTGACCTCAATGATCGTTCCCACGCTCTGCGTGGGAACGAGAACCTAAAACGGGAGACCACCATGCCGCGTTTCGCAGCCAACCTGTCCATGCTGTTCACCGAACAGGACTTTCTCGCCCGTTTCGAAGCGGCCGCCAAGGCCGGTTTCAGTGGTGTCGAGTACCTGTTCCCGTACGACTTCAGCTCTGCCGAAATCAAGGCCAAGCTCGACGCCAACGGTCTGACCCAAGTGCTGTTCAACCTGCCGGCCGGCGACTGGGCCAAGGGCGAGCGCGGTATCGCCTGCCTGCCGGATCGGGTTGAAGAGTTCCGCGCCGGTGTCGATCTGGCGATCGCTTACGCACAAGTGCTGGGCAACAACCAGGTCAACTGCCTGGCCGGCATCCGCCCACAAGGCGTTGACGATGCCACCGTGGAAAAAACCTTCGTCGCCAACCTCAAGTACGCAGCCGACAAGCTGCAGGCGGCGGGCATCAAACTGGTGATGGAAGCGATCAATACCCGCGACATCCCAGGCTTCTACCTGAACAACACGGCGCAAGCCCTGTCGATTCGCGAGCAGGTCGGCAGCGCCAATCTCTTCCTGCAATACGACATCTATCACATGCAAATCATGGAGGGCGACCTGGCCCGCACCCTGCAATCTCACCTGGGCGAAATCAACCATGTGCAGTTGGCAGATAACCCAGGACGCAACGAACCGGGTACCGGCGAAATCAACTACCGCTTCCTGTTCGAACACCTGGACCGCATCGGTTATCAGGGTTGGGTCGGTTGCGAATACAAGCCGCTGACCACCACCGAAGCGGGTCTGGGCTGGCTTAAAACCCATAACGCGATCTGATCCGAGACCGCGTCATCGTTCTTCGCGGGCAAGCCTCGCTCCTACGGGATCGGGGGTTGTCTGCAGGAGCGAGGCTTGCCCGCGAAGGCGCCCTCGCTGACACCCACGAATTTTGCGAACAAAGCAATAAAAAGAGGATTTTCTCATGGCTAAAATCGGATTTATCGGCACCGGCATCATGGGCCACCCAATGGCGTTGAACCTGCAGAAAGCCGGTCATAGCCTGTTCCTGTCGGCGCACCACGATGCCGCCCCTGGCGACCTGGTTGCCGGTGGCGCCGTCGCCCTGGCGAACCCGAAAGAAGTCGCCCAGGAAGCCGAGTTCATCATCGTCATGGTGCCGGATACCCCGCAGGTCGATGACGTGCTGTTCCGTGCCGACGGCGTTGCTGCTGGTCTGGGCAAAGGCAAAGTGGTGATCGACATGAGCTCGATCTCGCCGACCGCCACCAAGGCCTTCGCCGCCAAGATCAACGAAAAAGGCGCCCAATACCTCGACGCGCCAGTGTCTGGCGGTGAAGTCGGCGCCAAGGCCGCGACCCTGAGCATCATGGTCGGCGGCGATGCCGATGCCTTCGAACGCGCGCTGCCTCTGTTCCAGGCCATGGGCAAGAACATCACCCTGGTCGGTGGCAACGGTGACGGTCAAACCGCCAAAGTGGCGAACCAGATCATCGTCGCGCTGAACATCCAGGCCGTGGCCGAAGCCCTGCTGTTCGCCGCCAAGAACGGTGCCGACCCAGCCAAGGTGCGTGAAGCACTGATGGGCGGTTTTGCTTCGTCGAAGATCCTCGAAGTGCACGGCGAGCGCATGATCAAGGGCACCTTCGATCCAGGCTTCCGTATCAGCCTGCACCAGAAGGACCTGAATCTGGCCCTGCAAGGCGCCAAGGAGCTGAACATCAACCTGCCGAACACCGCCAACGCCCAGCAAGTGTTCAGCACCTGCGCGGCCATCGGTGGCAGCAACTGGGACCACTCGGCGCTGATCAAGGGCCTGGAACACATGGCGAATTTCTCGATTCGCGACAAGTAACATTCGCCGCAATACCTGTGGGAGCTGGCTTGCCAGCTCCCACAGGACCGCGTCGCGACACCCGCTGTCGTCTTATCCCAATAACAAGAATTCCGGGAGCCCGCCATGTCGGTCGATCCGCAACAATTGCTGCGTGAGCTGTTCGCCACAGCCATCGAGGCGGCCCATCCACAACAAGTCCTCGAAGCCTATCTGCCCGCCGACCGCAGCGGTCGGGTGATCGTCATCGGTGCCGGCAAGGCCGCGGCCGCCATGGCCCAGGTGGTCGAGCGTTGCTGGCAGGGTGAAGTGTCCGGCCTGGTGGTGACGCGTTACGGTCACGGCGCCCCCTGCGAAAAAATCGAAGTGGTCGAAGCCGCACATCCGGTTCCGGATGCAGCCGGCCTGGCCGTAGCCAAACGCGTGCTGGAACTGGTCAGCGACCTCACCGAAAAAGACCGCGTGATCTTCCTGCTTTCCGGCGGTGGCTCTGCGCTGCTCGCCCTGCCGGCCGCAGGCATCACCCTGGCCGACAAGCAATCGATCAACAAAGCCCTGCTCAAATCCGGCGCGACCATTGGCGAGATGAATTGCGTGCGCAAACACCTCTCGGCAATCAAGGGTGGCCGCCTGGGCAAGGCCTGCTGGCCTGCCACTGTTTATACCTATGCGATTTCCGATGTGCCGGGCGACCTGGCCACGGTCATCGCCTCCGGCCCCACGGTGGCCGACCCGAGCACCTCGGCCGAAGCGCTGGCGATCCTCAAGCGCTACGCCATCGACGTGCCCGCCTGCGTGCGTAACTGGCTGCAAAGCCCGGAATCAGAGACGGTGAAACCCGGCGATCCAAGCCTGGCACGCAGTCACTTCCAGCTGATCGCCCGCCCGCAGCAATCCCTGGAGGCCGCAGCGGTGAAGTGCCGTCAGGCCGGTTACAGTCCGTTGATCCTGGGCGACCTGGAAGGTGAGTCCAGGGAAGTGGCGAAAGTCCACGCCGGCATCGCCCGGCAGATCGTCCAGCACGGCCAGCCACTGGCCGCGCCGTGCGTGATTCTGTCTGGCGGCGAAACCACGGTGACCGTCCGCGGTAACGGCCGTGGCGGGCGCAACGCCGAGTTCCTGCTCAGCCTGACCGACAGCCTCAAGGGTTTGCCCGGCGTCTATGCCTTGGCCGGTGACACCGATGGCATCGACGGCTCCGAAGACAACGCCGGGGCAATCATGACCCCGGACAGTTACGCCCGCGCCGCAGCCCTCGGCTTGAGCGCCAGCGACGAACTGGACAACAACAATGGCTACGGCTATTTCGAGGCGCTGGACGCACTGATCGTCACCGAGCCGACCCGCACCAACGTCAACGACTTCCGCGCCATCCTGATCCTTGAGAGCCCCAAACCATGACGCCTGACAAAAAGGTCAAGATCCTCGCCACTCTCGGCCCCGCCACCAACGGGATCGATGACATTCGTCAACTGGTGCAGGCCGGAGTCAATATCTTTCGCCTGAACTTCAGTCACGGCGATCACACCGACCACGCCAAACGCTATCAGTGGATCCGTGAAGTCGAGCGCCAGCTGAATTATCCGCTGGGCATTCTGATGGACCTGCAAGGGCCGAAACTGCGGGTCGGCAAATTTGCCGCCGGCAAGGTGCAGTTGCATCGCGGTCAGGCCCTGCGCCTGGACCTCGATGCCACGCCGGGCGATGAACGCCGGGTCAACCTGCCGCACCCGGAAATCATCGCTGCGCTGGAACCTGGTATGGACCTGCTGCTGGACGACGGCAAGCTGCGCCTGCGGGTGGTCACCAAGTACGCCGACGCCATCGACACCACCGTGCTCAATGGTGGCGAACTGTCGGACCGTAAGGGCGTGAACGTGCCGCAAGCGGTGCTCGACCTGAGCCCGCTGACCGCCAAGGACCGCCGCGACCTGAGCTTTGGCCTCGAACTGGGGGTGGACTGGGTAGCCCTGTCGTTCGTGCAGCGCCCTGAAGACATCCGCGAAGCCCGTGCCCTGATCGGCGACAAGGCGTTCCTGATGGCCAAGATCGAGAAGCCGTCAGCGGTCACGCAATTGCGCGAAATCGCCGAATTGAGCGACGCGATCATGGTCGCCCGCGGCGACTTGGGCGTGGAAGTGCCCGCCGAAAGCGTGCCGCAGATCCAGAAAAACATCATCGCAACCTGTCGCCAGCTGGGCAAGCCGGTGGTGGTGGCGACGCAGATGCTCGAATCGATGCGTTTCTCCCCGGCGCCCACCCGCGCCGAAGTCACCGATGTCGCCAATGCGGTAGCCGAAGGTGCCGACGCGGTGATGCTGTCGGCAGAAACCGCGTCCGGCGAATACCCGCTCGAAGCCGTGCAAATGATGAGCAAGATCATCCGCCAGGTGGAAAACGGCCCGGACTACCAGACCCAGCTGGACGTCAGCCGACCGAAAGCCGAAGCGACTGTTTCCGATGCGATCAGCTGCGCGATTCGGCGTATCAGCAATGTGTTGCCGGTGGCGGTGTTGGTGAACTACAGCGAGTCCGGCACTTCTAGTTTGCGCGCTGCCCGTGAACGGCCGACGGTGCCGATCCTCAACCTGACGCCGAACCGGCAAACCGCTCGTCGCCTGACCGTGGCATGGGGTGTGCACTCGGTGGTCAACGATCGCCTGCGCCAGGTGGACGAAGTGTGCTCTACGGCGCTGGAAATTGCCCAGGCCCAAGGCATGGCACAGCGTGGCGATACGTTATTGATCACCGCGGGTGTGCCGTTTGGGCAGCCGGGGTCGACTAACTCTTTGCGCATTGAGACGTTGATCTAGCGTCTGCACCGGCCTCTTCGCGGGCAAGCCTCGCGCCTACAGGGACAGCGCATTCCTGTAGGAGCGAGGCTTGCCCGCGAAGCAGGCGACTCGGCCCCCTTTGACACACTGAAAAAAATGCCTGCCAACCACTTCAACACCCACTGCCCCGACTGGGCCGAAGCTTTGCTCAACGGCTTCAGTCAAATCTTCCTCCAGCGCCATCCGCTATTTGGTCTGCTGTGCCTGCTCGCCATTCTGTTTACCGCGCCAGCCTTGCTCGGCGGTGCGCTGCTTGGCGGCGTCGCCGGGTTGCTCACCGCGCAACGTCGCGGCTACGCCAAGGCCGATCGCCAGGCCGGACTCTACAGTTACAACGGCGTCCTGCTGGGCTTGCTGGTCAGCCTGTATTTCCCATGGTCAGCAATGTTGCCGCTGCTGATCCTCGCCGCTGGCGGCCTGAGTGCCATGCTCACGCAACAGTGGCTCAAACGCGCTCGCGTCAGCCAATACCTGCCCGCCTGCACCGCGCCCTTCGTGGGACTGAGCTGGATGCTGCTGTGCTTCGCCACGCCCTCGACCCAGGCGCATCTGATCGAGGTCAGCACACTGAACATGCTCGCCGCCCCCCTCAAAGGCCTCGGCCAGGTGATGTTCCTCGGTCATCCGCTGGCCGGTGCGATGATTGCCGCCGGCTTGCTGATCGCTGATCGTCGCGCCTTCTGCTGGGCGTTGCTGGCGTCTGTCGCGGGCATGGGTTGGAGCCTGCTGCACCACGACTTCTACACCGCACTGCTGGGCCTGGGTGGCTATAACGCCGTACTCGCCGCCCTCGCCTTCAGCGCACAGCGCCAGCAGCGGTGGCTGCCACTGGCCGGCATCACCTCAGCGCTGCTGCTGACGCCGGTGTTTGCCGCTATCGGCCTGCCCACGCTGACCGCGCCGTTCATCCTCGCCTGCTGGTTGATTCGTACGGCTGCTCAAGTGTTAGGCAAGGCCACGGGGGCCACTGCGCCTTGCGCTCCCGGGGAGAATCGACCTAGGCTGCGCTGATCATTCAGTCAGGCGTTATCCATGGACAGCAACAAACACTGGCGTGAAGACCTCTACGTCATGATTTTCCAGAGCGACACCAAGGCGGGTCGGCGCTTCGACGGCATATTGCTGTTGATCATCCTCGCCAGCCTGGTGATCGTGATGCTCGACAGCATCGATACCGTTCACCGTAACTACGCCGACGTGCTGGCGTATATCGAGTGGGGCTTCACCGTCATCTTCGCCATCGAATATGGCCTGCGCCTGTACTGTTCGCCCAAGCCCCTGCGCTACGCCTTCAGCTTCTATGGACTGGTGGATTTGCTGGCGATCGTGCCCGGCATACTGGCGCTGTATTACGCCGATGCGCAGTACCTGTTGATTATCCGGATCATCCGGATGCTGCGGATTTTCCGCGTGCTCAAGCTCAGCCCTTACCTCAAGCAAGCCAATTACCTGATGTCTGCGCTGCGCGGAAGCAAGCAGAAAATCGTGGTGTTCCTGGTCAGCGTCTGCACCCTGGTGACGGTGTTCGGCACGCTGATGTACGTGATCGAAGGCCCGGAGCACGGCTTTACCAGCATTCCCAAAGGCATCTACTGGGCCATCGTGACGCTGACTACCGTGGGCTTCGGCGACATCGTGCCGAAAACGCCCTTGGGCCAGGTGATCTCCTCGCTGGTCATGATCACCGGTTACTCGATCATCGCCGTGCCCACCGGCATCTTCACCGCGGAACTGGCCAACGCCATGCGTGGCGAACAGCTGCAACATGACTGCCCGGTGTGCAGGAAAAACAACCATGAACACGGCGCCGCGTTCTGTTCCCGCTGCGGCAATGCACTGTTCAAGAAAATAGAATAAGCACAGAGCTTTTTAATCTTTAAACGACTATGCGAGCCCGGCTATAGTCGCTGCCAAATTGCCTCGTTTTTTACAAAAACATCATCTCGAACAAGGAATTCGCAGTGAAAAAACTCTTTGGCGCCTCACTTCTGGCCGCTGGCCTGGCACTGACCAGCGTCGCCCAGGCCGCACCGACCCTGCTCAACGTTTCCTACGACGTGATGCGCGATTTCTACAAGGACTACAACACTGCGTTCCAGAAACACTGGCAAGCCGAACACAACGAAAACATCACCCTGCAGATGTCCTTCGGTGGTTCGAGCAAACAGGCACGTTCGGTCATCGATGGCCTGCCCGCTGACGTGATCACCATGAACATGGCCACCGACATCAACGCCCTGGCCGATAACGGCAAACTGGTCCCGGACAACTGGGTCACCCGCCTGCCGAACAACAGCGCGCCGTTCACCTCGGCCACTGTGTTCATCGTCCGCAAAGGCAACCCCAAAGCCCTGAAAGACTGGCCAGACTTGCTCAAGGACGGTGTGCAAGTCATCGTGCCAAACCCGAAGACTTCAGGTAACGGCCGCTACACCTACCTCTCGGCCTGGGGCTACGTGCTGAAAAATGGCGGCGACGAAAACAAGGCCAAGGACTTCGTCGGCAAGCTGTTCAAGCAAGCTCCGGTCCTGGATACCGGTGGCCGCGCCGCGACGACAACCTTCATGACCAACCAGATCGGCGACGTGCTGGTGACCTTCGAAAACGAAGCGGAAATGATCGCCCGTGAGTTTGGCCGCGATCAGTTCGAGGTCATCTACCCGAGCGTCTCCGCCGAAGCCGAGCCACCGGTGTCGGTGGTCGACAAGACCGTGGACAAGAAAGGCACCCGCGCCGCCGCCGAGGAATACCTGAAGTACCTGTGGTCACCGCAAGGCCAGGAAATCGCCGCCGCCAACTACCTGCGTCCGCGTGACCCGGCCGTGCTGGCCAAGTACACCGACCGCTTCCCGAAAGTGGACTTCCTGTCGGTGGAAAAAACCTTCGGCGACTGGCGCACCGTGCAGAAGACCCACTTCAATGATGGCGGGATTTTCGATCAGATTTACGCCCAGTAAACACCACCTGCAGGAGCGAGCCTGCTCGTTCCTGCAGTGTTCCGTGGGTGTTTCAGGTCAGGTTGCCGCAGAAAATCGCCTGGTGACCATCGGCCGGGCTTTCACGCACCACCAACGCATAGCCCCCCGCTCGAAGTGTCTCGACCGGTACGGGTGCGCTTTTCCAGAAATATTGCATGGACGCTTGCGAATAGAACCGTGCATTCGGGCCGTCATTCATGTCATAGGCAGGTTTGGCACCCAGACTTCCACAGCTTCCCGGGTAGATGTAGGCCTGCAGACGACCTGGTAATGCACTACCCATGGACTCCCCACTCACAGCAAACCAGAACACCGTTGCTTGCCCATCGGGCATCATGATTGGCCGGGCGATGTTCCCGGCATTGATGGAAGTAGCGTTCATGGGAACGTTGGTGACCTGACTGTCAGGCACTGTCGAGCAACCATAGATCGACCCAACCGCTACCACCAACGCCAGCGAAGATACGATTTTCATCGCGATTCTCCCGCTTTGTAAGGACACGTTGAAGTGATCCCCCTGTAGATTCTAGCTGTCACGGGAAAACGGGCAGTTCTTCGGATGGCCGGTGGTGCTTGCGTCAGCGGTGTCACATTGCGCAACGAAATGATTACTATCACTCCAATTACCTTCCGCTGTCTCATTCAGCCCTTTAGCCTGCGCGCACTCCCTTCTTTGCAACGAGACACGTTATGAACCCAGCGACCCAGCTGCCCCATGGCACCGCGACAATGACCCGAGGCATGGTGCTGCTGTTCGCCTTCTGCTGTGGTGCGATCGTCGCCAACATTTACTATGCGCAGCCGATCATCGGCCTGATCGCACCGGACATCGGCCTGACAAGCACCATGGCCAGCCTGATCGTTTCGCTGACCCAGATCGGCTATGCCCTGGGCTTGTTCTTCCTCGTGCCCTTGGGTGATCTGCTGGAAAACCGCCGGCTGATGATCATCACCACCGTGGTGGCCATTGCCAGCCTGCTGGGCGCGGCGTTCACCGATCAACCGAACGTGTTCTTGCTGATTTCGCTGCTGGTGGGCTTCAGCTCGGTGTCGGTGCAGATCCTGATTCCACTGGCTGCGCACCTGGCGCCGGAAGAATCTCGCGGCCGCGTGGTCGGCGGGATCATGGGCGGTTTGTTACTGGGGATCTTGCTGGCGCGACCCGTGTCCAGCGTGGTGGCGGATCATTTCGGCTGGCGGGCAATGTTTGTGATTGCCGCGCTATTGATGGCGGCGATCAGCATCGTGCTGGCGCTGACCATCCCCAAGCGCCAGCCTGACCACAGCGCGTCCTACGGCCAATTGCTGGGCTCGCTCTGGACATTGCTGCGCCAACAGCCGGTATTGCGCCAGCGGGCGTTTTACCAAGGGTGCATGTTCGCCACGTTCAGCCTGTTCTGGACCGCCGTGCCGCTGGAACTGGCGCGCAATCATGGCCTGTCACAAAGCCAGATCGCGATTTTCGCCCTGGTCGGCGCAATCGGCGCCATTGCCGCGCCTATCGCCGGACGCCTGGCCGACGCCGGGCACACCCGCATCGCTTCATTGCTGGCCCTGCTGTGCGCCAGCCTGAGCTTCCTGCCCACCTTCATCCATCCGGCCTACAGCGTGATCGGCTTGGCCGTGACCGGCGTGGTCCTGGACTTCTGCGTGCAAATGAACATGGTCCTCGGCCAACGCGCGGTCTACGCCCTGGACGCCAAAAGCCGCAGCCGCCTCAATGCGTTGTACATGACCAGCATCTTCATAGGCGGTGCATTTGGCTCATCCGTGGCCAGTGCGGTGTACGAGCACGGCGGCTGGTTGTGGATCGTGGTGGTCGGCAGCGCGTTTCCACTGTTGGCGTTGTTGCGGTTCCTGAGTGTTTCGCAGAAGGCTTCGTTGGCGACGGCGTAAAGATTCAAGCGCCTGGCGGGCAGGTTGGATTGCCCGCCAAGGCATACCGAGCGATGCTTTAGAGAAGATGCACCTGGCAAGCTCAGGCGCATGCCGCGGGCTCGTCGAGGCAGGCCAGGAGTCGTTCGACGGTGCGCTCCAGGGGCCCGGAGTTGTCGAGCACCTGCACGGTTGGATCATTGGCCAGCAGATGCTCACTGAAGCGGGCATTGCGCGCCAGGCGCTGATCGACCTCCGCCACGGACTCACGCCCACGCGCCAGCAGGCGCTGGCGCAACACCGCCTGGTCCACGGTCAGCAACACCGCCAACACGTTGGGATAACGCTCGCGAGTATTCTGCAAATGCCCCCGCGAGCCATTCACCAGCACGTCCTGTCCAGCGGCCAGCCAATCGTCGATTTCCCGCGGGATGCCGTAGTACAGACCGTTGGCGTGCCAGCTCAGGGCAAACGCGCCCTGGGCCCGCATCTCGACGAACTGCTGCGGGCTGACGCCCAGCGCCGCCTCGCCCACGGCTTCGGCCGAACGCGTGATGACCCGCCGCACGATACGGCAGCCACGCTCGGCCAACCGCGCTCGCGCGGCATCGAGCAGGCTGTCCTTGCCCGAACCCGAAGGCCCGATGAGATAGATCAACCTGCCAGCCATCACTCCCCCCATTTCGCTCGTCGCCCTGCTTGCTGGACCAACGGAAAATCCTCCTGACTGCGCGTCGTCCAGTTCTGCGGCGGCCACGTTACCCGAGTGCGAACTGCCGCGCACGATGTTGTTGCCCCATGAAGTACTCACGGTACTTGGATTCCCGTACGAACGGGTGCCGACCCGGCGAGTGGTCCGTCACCGATATACACCGCCGTCCCACCATTACCCGCACGTACAAAAAAGGCGACCCCGAAGGTCGCCTTTTAGATCACTGCCCGAATTGCCGTCCCAACCCGCCCGGCACCCCTTGGATATCCGTCTCTTCCCACGGTCCTTTCGGGCTGATCGAGCGGCTCCAGCCGTTATCCCAACGGTAGTAGGTGCGCTGGCGGTAGAAGGTGTTCGGTTGATCGTCGAGCACGTACACACCCAGTTTCGGGTCCCAATGACTATTGCCCCCCGGTGGTGGCGCAAAGCTGGCCGAGGTGCGCGGCAGCGGCTTGGCCGGTTTGGCGGGAGTGGTCGGCTTGCTCGGCACCGTCGACGGCGTCGGTTTGGTACTGGGCTGCGTCGGCGGGATCCGTGGCGGGGTCGGCTGTTCAGGTGGCCGTTGGACCGCACAAGCGCTCAGCCCCAAAACAACGCTGAGCAGGGTGATACGAGCAATGGCGGTCATGGTGGCGTTTCCTGTTATTTATCCGGGCTGTCGATGGTCAGTTCTTGCGGCGCGGTGGTGCTGCTGGCCAGGGGCTGGCTGCGACCGATCCACTCACCCGCCGTCGGTTGGCCGGCGCGGGAAATGCGTGCAACCAGTTGGACTTCAGGGAAGTTCGACAGTTTCAACTGCGGCATCATTGCATCGCCATCGCCCAACTCGACGGTAGCCGGCAGGTCGGCCACGGTCAGGCGTTTGGCCGCCAGCGGCGCCGGTGGGCCAGAGGTGGCGCGGGCGAAGATGAATACGCTGTCGCCCGGCTTGACCTTGGCCTTAAGATCGGCCGCCAGGTTTACCCGGACCTTGAGCAGCGCTGCCGGCTTGGCCGCTGGCGCCTGGGCCACCTTGCCACCGCTGGCCACCAGTTTCTCACTGGCGCGGGTGATACCGCCCTGCAGCGCGATACGCGATTGGTCGTCCGGCGGCAGTTGCTCCAGCAGGCGATTCCAATAATCGATCGCTTCCTGATAACGCTGCCCTTCGAAGGCGGCGATGCCCAGCAGGCCAAGGCTGGTGACTTCCTTCGGATCGGCCTTGAGCGCTTCGTCAGTCAGGGCCTGGATCTTGTCCGACCACTTCTTGCCATCGGCGAAATACTGGGCCTGGGCCCATTGCCCCAACAGTTCAGGTTGGCGCCCGGCCAGGGTCACGGTTCGCTCGAAGACCTTCGCCGCATCAGCCGGACGATCCTGGGTCATGTAGGTGCGACCGAGGAAGTACAGCGCTTCGGCGGAATCGGGTTGCGCCGCGACCGCGCGCTCCAGGCGCCGGGTCATTTCTTCCATCGACTGCGGCGCCTGGGCGAATTCCCGGGTCAGCTCGACTTTGTCGCTGGCACCAAAATGCAGGTACAGGCCCAGGCCCAGTACCGGGACCAGGATGGCGGCCAGCAACGGTGCCGCCTTGCCCAGGCGGGTCACCCGCGGCGCAGCAACGCCTTCGGTGTCGGCGAGCAGTTCACGGGCGGCTTCGGCACGGCCGGCGTCCATTTGCGCAGCATCGAGAACGCCCTCTTGCTGCTGAACCTGCAGCTCAGCCACGCGCTCCTGATACAGCGCCACGTTCAGGGCAGTACGATCCTCCTCGAGCTGGGCGCGACGGCTACGCAGAACGGGGATCAGCAGAAAACTCAGGGCTACCAGGAGCAGCAGGCCTGCAGCGAGCCAGAAATCAATCATTCTTGGTTTTTATCCAACAGTTGGTCGAGGCGCTCGCGCTCCTCGGCAGAAAGCGAGCCCGGCGTCTCGGCGCGTTGCACGCGGCGACGGCGCACGATCACCGCG
>NZ_JBIUYA010000049.1:0-25165 GCF_044744285.1 Pseudomonas sp. NPDC087336
CTCCGCGTCACCCCTGCACCTGACTCAAGCCTTGCGTCGAAAGCGGAACGCGGAGCGTCCCTGGCGGCATTCCCACGCGGAGCATGGGAACGATCAGTATGCAGGGCCCGCGATTCCAAGCGAAAGCGTTATAGCGGCAAATGCCGACTCAACAACGCCCGCAACGCCGCCGGTTTCACTGGCTTGGCCAAATAATCCAACCCCGCCGCATGCACCTGGGCCACGGTCTCGGGGCGTCCGTCGGCGCTGATCACCACGCCGGGTACCGGCTCGCCCAGTCGGGTGCGCAGCCACGCCATCAGTTCGGTGCCGGTGTCGCCATCGTCCAGGTGGTAATCCACCAGCGCCAGTTGCGGGCGTACGCCTTCGCCGAGCAGGGCCATGCATTCCTGGCGGTTGCGCGCGGTCCAGACCTGGCAGCCCCAGCGGGTGAGCAAGCTGTTCATGCCGATCAGGATGCTGTCTTCGTTGTCAATGCACAGCACATGGGCGCCGCTGGGCAGCTTGCCATTGAGTTCGACCGCCTTGTTCGGCAGCGCGGCTTGCGCGCGGGCCAGGGGCACGCTGACGCTGAATACGCTGCCGCGCCCCGGCCACGAGCGTACGCGCAACGTGTGCCCCAGCACGCGACATAATCCGTCGGCGATCGCCAGCCCCAGCCCAAGCCCTTTCTCGGCGCGGGTCTGATGGCTGTCGAGGCGTTTGAATTCTTCGAAGATCACCTGTTGCTTGTCTTCCGGTATGCCTGGCCCACGGTCCCACACTTCCAGGCACACCTCACCCTGGCGACGGCGCACGCCCAGCAGCACCGGCCCTTTGGCATAGCGGAACGCGTTGGTCAGGAAATTCTGCAGGATGCGGCGCAACAGCTTGATGTCGCTGTCGATGCGCAACGTACTGCTCCTGACGCGAAATTCCAGGCCCTGGTCCCGCGCCAGCGCCTTGAACTCGGCACCCAGGGTGGTGAACAACTCATCGAGCGCGAACGGCTTGGCATCCGGGTTGATCTTGCCGTTTTCCAGGCGGGAAATATCCAGCAAATCGCTGATCAGGTCTTCGGCCGAGCGCAGCGAACTGTCCAGGTGCTGGACCAGTTTTTGCGCCTCGGCGGACAAGCCGTCGTCTTGGTGCGTCAGGGCGGCGGAGAACAGGCGCGCGGCGTTCAACGGTTGCATCAGGTCATGGCTGACGGCCGCCAGGAACCTGGTTTTCGACTGGTTCGCGGCCTCGGCGGTGCCCTTGGCTTCGGTCAGGGCCACGTTGAGTTGCGACAGCTCGTGGGTGCGTTCGGTGACGCGCTGCTCCAGGCCCTCGTTGGCCTCGGTCAACGCCTGCTCGGCTTCGCGGAACGCGGTGATGTCGGTGAAACTCATGACGAAACCGCCGCCGGGCATCGGGTTGCCGATCAGTTCGATCACCCGGCCATTGGGAAACAGCCGCTCGGAGGTATGCGCCC
This sequence comes from Pseudomonas sp. NPDC087336, assembly GCF_044744285.1. Taxonomy (NCBI): domain Bacteria; kingdom Pseudomonadati; phylum Pseudomonadota; class Gammaproteobacteria; order Pseudomonadales; family Pseudomonadaceae; genus Pseudomonas; species Pseudomonas sp. NPDC087336. The sequence continues at coordinate 1,457 of NZ_JBIUYA010000049.1, forward strand.
GACCCTGGCGCATCCAGTGCAGGCGTCGCGCGACGTGCACTTCGGCTTCGCCGGGGCCGCACAGGCCGCGCTCGGCGTTGTAGCGGATGATGTCGGCAATCGGCCGGCCGACGCTGATCAGGCCATCCGGGTAGTTGAACAGTTCCAGGTAGCGGCGGTTCCAGGCCACCAGTTTCAGCGACTGGTCGACCACGCTGATGCCCTGGGTGATGTTCTCGATCGCGCCTTGCAGCAGCGCGCGGTTGAATTGCAGGACTTCCGAGGCTTCGTCGGCGATGCGCACGACGTCCTCCAACTGCATCTCCCGGCCTTCAATGGCGGCTTTCACCACGGCGCGAGTCGACGAAGCGCCCAGCACACCCGCGAGTAATCGTTCGGTGTGGGCGATCCATTCACCATCGGCGTTCTGGTTCGGATTGAAGCCCTTGCCCTGGCGGTAGGCAAAACGGATGAAGCTCTGCCGGGCGCGTTCTTCACCGACGAAGCGTGCGGCCAGTTGCAGCAGGTCGTCGATCTGTACCGCGAGCAGCGAGCGTGCACTGGGCCGCGCACTGATTTCCTGGCCGATGAAGCGCCCGGCCTGCCAGTGCTCCGACACGCGGGTGCGCGACAGCACCGAGACCCAGGCGAACAGCGTGAAGTTGCCCGCCAGCGACAGCACCACGCCCTGGGTCAGCGGGGTGATCGGCAGGTTCAGCGGGTTGCTGTGCAGCCAGGCCAGGCCCGGGAAACTGCTCAGGGACAAACCAAGGCTGTGGGCGGCAATCGGCAGGATCAGCGTGTAGAACCACAGGAATGTACCGGCGGCGAGGCCGGCGAATACGCCGCGGCGGTTGGCCTGTTTCCAGTACAGCGCGCCGAGCATCGCCGGCGCCAGTTGCGTCACGGCGGCGAAGGCGATCTGGCCGATGGTCGCCAGGCTGGCGGTCGATCCCAGCAGGCGATAACTGACGTAGGCCAGCAGCAGGATGACCACGATGGCCACGCGGCGCACCGACAGCATCCACTGGCGGAACACCTCGAACGGACGCTCGGCATTGTTGCGGCGCAGCAGCCAGGGCAGCAGCATGTCGTTGGAGACCATGGTCGACAGCGCCACGCTGGCCACGATCACCATGCCGGTGGCTGCCGATGCGCCGCCGATAAAGGCCAGTAACGCCAGGGCAGGGTGAGCCTGGGCCAGTGGCAGGCTGATGACGAAGGAGTCCGGCAACACGGAACTGGGCAGCATCATCTGGCCCGCCAGTGCGATCGGCACGACGAACAGGGCCGCCAAGGCCAGGTAGGCCGGGAACACCCATTTGGCCAGGCGCAGATCCTGCGGGTCGATGTTCTCGACCACGGTCACGTGGAACTGCCGCGGCAGGCAGATGATCGCCATCATCGCCACGCCGGTCTGCACCACCATGGATGGCCAGTTGATGGTCTCCTTCCAGTATTCCTCGAGGCGCGGGGCGAGCATGGCCTGGTCGAACAGGTCATCGAAGCCGTCGTACAGGCCGAAGGTCACGTAGGCGCCAACTGCCAGGAAAGCGAACAGCTTGACCAGCGATTCGAACGCAATCGCCAACACCATGCCGCGGTGGTGTTCCGTGGCGTCGAGGTTGCGCGTGCCAAAGACGATGGTGAACAGCGCCAGGACCAGGGACACCACCAGCGCGGTGTCCTGCGCGCGAACCCCCATGGCATCGGCGCCGGCGCCGATCAGCAGGTTCACCCCGAGCACGATGCCCTTGAGCTGCAATGCGATGTAGGGCAGCACACCCACCAGGCAGATCAGGGCCACCACCACCGCCAGGGATTGCGACTTGCCATAGCGGGCGGCAATGAAGTCGGCAATGGAGGTGATGTTCTCCTGCTTGCTGATCATCACCATTTTCTGCAGGACCCACGGCGCGCCAATCAACAGCAGGATCGGCCCGAGGTAGATCGGCAGGAAGGACCACAGCTGCTCGGCAGCCTGGCCCACCGCGCCGAAGAAGGTCCAGCTGGTGCAGTAGACCGCCAGCGACAGGCTGTACACCCAGGCCCGCATCCGCGGCGGCAGGGGCGCGCTGCGACGGTCGCCGTAAAAGGCGATGGCGAACATGATGGCCATATAGGCCAGGGCGACGACGGCAATCAGCCCGCTGGACAGCGACATGGGAACTCCAGGAAACCAAAGACACCCGGGCCTCCCGCCCGGACAGACAGTCTCGCACGATGGCCGGGGTTAGTCAGTGTCGACCAAGGTCGTGGCGTGGCGGGATGTCGCAGGGGAGGCCCTTGGACCGCGATCCCCTGTAGGAGCGAGCTTGCTCGCGAAGGCGGCTTTATTGACCCAAAGCAATCTCGATCAACCGGTGCAACTCCTCGCTCTCCAGGGGCGCCTCGGAAAACAGGATGCGAAACACAATGGGGGCCGCCACCATGTTTATCAACCGATCGACACCGGGTGTCGGCTGATCCGGATAGCGATCCAGAATCACCTGCAATTGCCCACCAATGATGGTCGCGCAATAGCTCGGTTTCAGGCTCGCTTGCACATCGCGCAGCATGTTGCGACCGGGGGCGGAACTCATCTCATCCAGATACTGATCCGCCCAGGCCCGCACGTCGCCCGCCAGGCTGCCGGTATCGGGCGACTCGGTTTCCGGTTGCATGCGTGCCAGGGCGACGTCCGCCAGCAGCGCCGACAGGTCCCCCCAGCGCCGATAAATGGTCGAAGGCGTGACCCCCGCGCGCGCGGCGATTTGTGGCACGGTGACGCTGGCGCGGTCTTGCTCTTCGAGCAGTTCGCGCACAGCGGTATGGATCGATTCCTGAACCCGGGCGCTACGGCCGCCGGGACGTAAAGTGGGCGCTGTCATTGCGTGTATCCTGCTTCGCGGGGCTCTATAGGGTCGTGCATCTGACCTTAACACAAAGAATTTGCTTTAAGCGCCAGTCGGTAGCACACTCCGCAAAAGCAAAAAATTAGCTTTTGTGGAGTGTGCCCATGTCCAGTTCTCATTCACACCGTGCAAGCCTGTGGTTCCTGGCCATTACCTTGCTCAGTTTCCTGGCGGCTTCGACGGCACCGACGCCGTTGTATCACTTGTATCAGGAACAGCTGCAGTTTTCCGCCGCCATGCTCACCCTGATTTTCGGCGTATATGCCCTCAGCCTGCTGGCCGCGCTGCTGACGGTGGGTTCGCTCTCGGACTACCTGGGACGCAAGCCGGTGATTTTCACTGCGGTCGTGCTCAATAGCGTGGCGATGCTGTTGTTTATTGATGCCGACAGCGTCGCCTGGCTGATCGGTGCCCGGGTGCTGCAAGGTTTCGCCACCGGCATGGCGACCGCCGTGCTCAGTGCCACCTTGCTGGATGTCGATCGCCAGCAGGGGCCACTGATCAATAGCGTTGCGCCCTTGCTCGGCATGGCCATGGGCGGCATGGGTTGCGGCTTGTTGGCGGAGTTCGCACCCGCGCCCCTGCAGTTGACTTACTGGCTGCTCCTCGCCCTGTTTGCGTTGCAGGCCGTGTATGTCTGGCGTTTGCCAGAGAGCGTATCGCCCCAGGCTGGGGCCTGGGCATCGTTGCGCCCGACACTGCATGTGCCTGTTCAAGCGCGCTCGACCCTGTGGCGGGTGTTGCCGATCAACGTGGCCACCTGGGCGCTCGGCGGTTTTTACGCATCGCTGGCACCGTCGCTGGTGCGTACGGCCACCGGTTCGACCTCGAACCTGATTGGTGGAGCAACGGTCGCGGCCTTGACGTTGACTGGTGCCTCGATGATTTTCACCCTGCGCAATCAGCCCGCCGGCAAAGCGCTGCAGCTGGGCACCGGTTTGCTGCCGGCGGGTATCGTGCTGATCCTGCTGGGTGTGCACGGCGCGAGTCTGTCCCTGTTTTTCCTGGGCACGCTCGTGGCCGGTTGTGGTTTCGGTGCCGGATTCCTTGGTGCCGTACGCAGCCTGGTGCCCCTGGCCTTGCCCCATGAGCGGGCGGGATTGATGTCGGCGTTTTACGTGCTTAGTTACCTGGCGTTCTGTCTGCCGTCGTTCCTTGCCGGAAACCTGACGCATACGTTCGGCCTGGTGGCGACTGCCGATGGCTATGGTGCGGGGCTGATCATCCTGTCCGTCGGCGCCTTGCTGATGTCGTTGTGGCAACGCAGGGCCCGGGCGTGCGTTGCAGGTGATTGATTGATTATCTGCAAAATAGATAACAGTTAGAGATATTACCCGTTATATAGATATTCTATCCGGATCTAAGATGGGCTCCACCTCACGAGAGGACAGGAGTTCGCCATGACATGCCCCAAAACCCTCAAGCCCGGTATCAAACCGTTCAGTCATTTGCAGCGCCCGCGTGAAGTCATCCGCCAGTTCACCCCTAACTGGTTCGCCGCCACCATGGGCACCGGGGTGCTGGCCTTGGCGCTGGTGCAATTGCCCGTTGACAGTCCAGTGCTGCACGCCATTGCCGAATCCCTTTGGCTGTTCAATATCGTTCTGTTCCTGTTATTCACGGCGCTGTACGCGGCGCGCTGGGTGATGTTTTTCGATGAGGCGCGGCGGATTTTTGGCCACTCCACGGTATCGATGTTTTTCGGCACGATCCCCATGGGTCTGGCGACCATCATCAACGGCTTTGTGCTGTTCGGTTTGCCGCGCTGGGGCGACGGCGTGATCCACCTTGCCGAGGCCTTGTGGTGGCTGGACGTAGCGATGTCGGTGGCGTGCGGGGTGCTGATTCCCTTCCTGATGTTCACTCGACAGGAGCACAGCATCGATCAGATGACCGCGGTCTGGCTGTTGCCGGTGGTGGCAGCGGAAGTGGCGGCCGCCAGCGGTGGCTTGCTGGCACCACACCTGGCCGATGCCCATGGGCAACTGGTGATGCTGGTGACCAGCTACGTGCTCTGGGCATTTTCCCTGCCGGTGGCGTTCAGCATCCTGACGATTCTGCTGCTGCGCATGGCGCTGCATAAACTGCCCCACGAAAACATGGCCGCTTCGAGCTGGCTGGCACTCGGGCCGATTGGTACCGGTGCGCTGGGCATGTTGCTGTTGGGTGCCGATGCGCCGGTCATCTTTGCCGCCACCGGTTTGTCGGGTATCGGTGAAATTGCCGCGGGGCTGGGCCTGGTCGCCGGGATCACCCTATGGGGCTTTGGCCTGTGGTGGATGCTGATGGCCGTGCTGATTACCCTGCGTTATCTGCGTGCCGGCATTCCTTTCAATCTCGGCTGGTGGGGTTTCACCTTTCCCTTGGGCGTCTATTCTCTGGCAACGTTGAAACTGGCCAGCACGCTGCACCTGAAGTTTTTTAGTGTCTTTGGTTGTGTGCTGGTGAGCCTGCTGATCGTGATGTGGCTGATCGTCGCCAAGCGTACGGTGCAAGGCGCCTGGCGCGGCGAGCTGTTTGTCTCACCGTGCATTGCAGGATTGAAGAAATAACCGGCAAAGATTAGGTAATGTGTGGCCTGGATCGACGTGCGACATTCCAAGACTGTATCCACGCCACTCGCTACCCACTCATAAGCTTCAGGGACACATGGAAGATGAGTCACCCTTCACAGTTCACCTTACTGCGCACCCGGCGTTTCCTGCCGTTCTTCGTGACCCAGTCCCTCGGGGCGTTCAACGACAACATCTTCAAGCAGTCGTTGATCCTCGCCATTCTGTACAAGCTGTCGATCGAAGGTGACCGTTCGATCTGGGTCAACCTGTGCGCGTTGCTGTTCATCCTGCCGTTTTTCCTGTTCTCGGCGCTGGCCGGGCAGTTCGGCGAGAAATTCGCCAAGGACGCGCTGATCCGCCTGATCAAGCTCGGGGAGATCGTCATCATGGCGGTGGGTGCGGTGGGCTTCCTGTTCGATCACCTGTCGTTGATGCTGCTGGCGCTGTTCGCCATGGGCACGCACTCGGCGCTGTTCGGGCCGGTGAAGTACTCGATCCTGCCCCAGGCCCTGCGTGAAGACGAACTGGTGGGGGGCAACGGCCTGGTGGAAATGGGTACTTTCCTGGCGATCCTGGCCGGGACCATCGGTGCCGGCATCATGATGTCGTCCAGTCACTACGCGCCGGTGGTGTCCACCGCGATCATCGCTATCGCCGTGCTCGGTTACCTGGCCAGCCGCGGTATTCCGCGGGCGGCGGCGGCCTCGCCGGAAATGCGCCTGAACTGGAACATCTTCAGCCAGTCCTGGGCCACGCTGAAACTGGGCCTTGGGCAGACCCCGGCGGTGTCGCGTTCGATTGTCGGCAACTCCTGGTTCTGGTTTGTCGGGGCGATCTACCTGACGCAGATCCCGGCCTATGCCAAGGAATGGATGCACGGCGACGAAACCGTCGTGACCTTGATCCTGACGGTGTTCTCGGTCGGCATCGCCGTCGGTTCGATGCTTTGCGAGAAACTCTCCGGGCGCAAAGTCGAAATCGGCCTGGTGCCATTCGGCTCCTTCGGGTTGACCGTGTTTGGCCTGTTGCTGTGGTGGCATTCCGGCGGGATTCCTGAAAATGCCTTGGGCCATGGCTGGCTCGAGATACTCGGTTTTGGTCACGCCTGGCTGGTGTTGCTCGACATCCTCGGCCTGGGGGTGTTCGGTGGTTTCTACATCGTGCCGCTGTATGCCCTGATCCAGTCGCGCACCGCCGAGAACGAACGGGCCCGGGTGATCGCCGCCAACAACATCCTCAACGCGCTGTTCATGGTGGTGTCGGCGATCGTCTCGATCATCCTGTTGAGCATGGTCAAGTTGTCGATCCCGCAGTTGTTCCTGGTGGTGTCGTTACTCAACATCGGTGTCAACGCCTACATCTTCAGGATCGTTCCCGAGTTCACCATGCGTTTCATGATCTGGCTGCTCAGCCATTCCATGTACCGAGTGGAGCATCGCAACCTGGACCTGATTCCCGATGAGGGAGCGGCGTTGCTGGTGTGCAATCACGTGTCGTTCGTCGATGCCTTGCTGATTGGCGGTGCGGTGCGTAGGCCGATCCGCTTCGTCATGTACTACAAGATCTACAACTTGCCGGTGCTCAATTTCATCTTTCGCACCGCGGGGACGATTCCGATCGCGGGCCGCCAGGAAGACATCCAGATCTACGAAAAGGCCTTCACGCGCATTGCGCAATATCTGAAGAACGGCGAGTTGGTGTGCATCTTCCCCGAGGGCAAATTGACCGCGGATGGCGAGATCAACGAATTCAAGGGTGGGCTCACGCGCATTCTCGAAGAAACCCCGGTGCCGGTCATTCCCCTGGCATTGCAGGGATTGTGGGGCAGCTTCTTCAGCCGCGATCCGGGCAAGGGGCTGTTTCGCCGCTTGTGGTCGCGGGTGACGCTGGTGGCGGGGCCGATGGTGGCCGTTGAGGCGGCGCAACCAGCGAAGCTGCAGGCCATGGTGGGTGAACTGCGTGGCGCGGTGCGGTAGGTCCGAAGACAAAACCCTGTAGGAGCTGGCTTGCCAGCGAAGGCGTCAGAGAGGCCAATGGGGGGTGTATTTGGATATCACCCCGCCATCGTCAAACGATTACGCCCCTCGCGCTTGGCGACATACAGTGCGCTGTCGGCTCTGCGCAGCAAACTCTCGGCGGATTCCCCGGGCAACAAGGTCGAGCAGCCGAGGCTGACTGTCAGCCCGACCGTGCGGCCATCGGCCGGATAATCCTCGGTCTGCGCTGCGCACCGCAGGCGTTCGCCGACCAGGGCCGCCGCCTCCCGGCTGGTGTTGGACAGCAGGATCAGGAACTCTTCGCCACCGTAGCGAAACACCATGTCGACATTACGCAGCTGGTTCTTGATCGAGGCGGCCACCGCCTTGAGCACGTCATCGCCGGCACTGTGCCCATGGGTGTCGTTGATCTGCTTGAAGTGATCGATGTCCAGCATCAACACCGACAGGGGCTGCATATGGCGTCGCGCCAGCTCGATTTCGCGCTGCAGCGTCTGGTCCATGGCGATGCGATTGCCGGTGTCCGTCAGCGGATCACGCAATGCACTTTGGGTGGCGGCGCGGTATAGCAGGGTATTGCGCATCGGATAGAGCAGCGCGGCCAGCAGAGACTCAAGGTTGGCCTGTTCCTGTTCGCTGAAACGCTGGTTGCGGCGAAAGATCAATTCGCCCAGGTGCTCGCCTTCGTGGCTCAGGCTGTAGCTGATCGAATGGTGGCCCCGCAGGCCGAATTCCAGGCGCAAGTCACTGCTCTTGTGCAGGTAGCTCAAGGCGTCAAGGGGTACCAGTCGCTGGATTTCGCGGTAGAACAGCCCGAGAATGCGTTGCGGCTCGAGGCTGGTTTGCAGCTGCAGGTTCAATTGTTGACGCAACTGCGCAAGGCTGACGGGCCTCTCAAGTATCGGTGGCTGCTGGCCAAAGCCCAGGCGTTGCAATTTGGCGCTGTCAAAGTCAATTGCGTTGGTCTGGGAAGGTGGTTTCATATGGCGTACGCCCTTGAGCAGTAAGGCTGTCTTACAAGCTGGGTGCGAGCGGCTCAGGGCTGCGCTTCATACTGGTCCGTCAGTCCCGTAGGACATTTCGTACAAGCTTAATCTGCTTTATTGCAGATTAGTAATCGGCAATTTGGCCTCGCAGCCTCGGCTTTCCCAACGACGGTTCGGACAAATACACAGCGAAAGTCGTGCCATTTAATTGGTTTTTAGTAAAAAGCCTTATTTATCAATTAGTTGATAAGAGCTTAAGTTGGCGAGGGGAATTTTGCGACGGTTGTTTGACTGAAAGCGCGTTGTCGTTGTTGTGCCGCGTCGGGAAGTCGACGCGGCACAAAAGCGACGTACGGTATTACTGGGCGTTGAACGCCTGGCCGTTGATACCGGTGCTGTCCGGGCCCATCAGGTAGAGGTAGACCGGCATGATCTCTTCGGGTGTCGGGTTGTTCAGCGGGTTTTCACCCGGATAGGCCTGGGCGCGCATGCTGGTGCGGGTGGCCCCCGGGTTGATGCTGTTGGAACGAACTGGCGCCACGCTGTCGACTTCGTCGGCCAGGGTTTGCATCAGGCCTTCGGTGGCGAATTTCGAGACCCCGTAAGCGCCCCAGTATGCGCGACCCTTGCGCCCGACGCTGCTGGAGGTGAACACCACCGAGGCATCCTGGGACAGCTTGAGCAGTGGCAGCAGGGTGCTGGTCAACATGAACATGGCGTTGACGTTGATCTGCATGACGCGCATGAAGTTTTCGCCGGACAGCTGCTCGATCGGGGTGCGCGGACCGATGATCGACGCGTTGTGCAGCAGGCCATCGAGATGGCCGAATTCGCTTTCGATCATCGCGGCCAGCTCATCGTATTGATGGGGCAGGGCGGTTTCGAGGTTGAACGGGATCACGGCCGGTTGCGGATGGCCGGCGGCTTCGATCTCGTCGTAGACCTGGATCAGGTTGGCTTCGGTCTTGCCCAGCAACAGGACAGTGGCACCATGGGCGGCATAGGTTTTGGCGGCGGCAGCGCCAATGCCACGACCGGCGCCGGTGACCAGGATGACCCGGTCCTTGAGCAGATCGGGGCGGGCGGAATAATCAAACATAAAAAACCTCACGAAAACAGACGACAGATCGCGGCGCGGCCATTCGCGGGCAAGCCCGCTCCCACAGATCCTGTGGAGGATACAAAATTTGCGATCACCCCGGACCTTGTGGGAGCGGGCTTGCCCGCGAAGGCGTCAGCATTCACGCCGAATTGCAAAATCCGGTACTGGCTCTCAGCAGCCACAGAGGGCGCTATCGAGCACCTTGCGCAACTCCAGCGGATGATCGACCACCACGTCCGCGCCCCAATGCCGCGGATTGTCGTCCGGGTGGATGTAGCCGAACGTCACGGCGGCCGTCCGGGTGCCGGCATCGCGACCCGATTCGATGTCGCGCAGGTCATCGCCCACGAACAGCACGCTGGCCGGGTCGAGGTCGAGCATCTTGCAGGCGAGGATCAAAGGCTCCGGGTCCGGTTTGCTGTTCTTTACATGATCCGGGCAGATCAGCAGTGCCGAGCGCTCGGCCAGCCCCAGCTGCTGCATGATCGGCTCGGCGAAGCGCAGCGGCTTGTTGGTGACCACGCCCCAGATCAGGTTGGCCTTCTCGATGTCGGCCAGCAGTTCACCCATGCCGTCGAACAGCTTGCTGTGAACCGCGCAGCCCACCAGGTAGCGCTCGAGGAATTCCAGGCGCAATGCCTCGAAGCCTGGGGACTCCGGGTCCATGGAGAAGGTCACTGCGACCATCGCCTTGGCACCGCCGGAGATTTCGTCGCGGATGTGCTTGTCGTTGATCGGCGGCAAACCGCGGTCGGCACGCATCGCCTGGCAAATCGCAATGAAGTCCGGCGCGGTGTCGAGCAGGGTGCCGTCCATGTCGAAAAGAACTGCTCTGATACGCATCTGCTTACTCCTCGCGCAGGGTCTGGATCATGTAGTTGACGTCCACGTCGGACGCCAGTTTGTAATGCTTGGTCAGCGGGTTGTAGGTCAGGCCGATGATGTCCTTGACGGTCAGGCCGGCCATACGGCTCCAGGCACCGAGCTCGGAAGGGCGGATGAACTTCTTGAAGTCGTGGGTGCCGCGTGGCAACAGCTTCATGATGTATTCGGCGCCGACGATGGCGAACAGATAAGCCTTCGGGTTGCGGTTGATGGTGGAGAAGAACACCTGGCCGCCCGGCTTGACCATGCGGAAGCACGCGCGGATCACCGAAGACGGGTCCGGTACGTGTTCGAGCATTTCCAGGCAGGTGACCACGTCGAACTGTTCCGGCATTTCCTCGGCCAGGGCTTCGGCGGTGATCTGCCGGTATTCGACGTTCACACCCGATTCCAGCTGATGCAGTTGGGCCACCGCCAACGGCGCTTCGCCCATGTCGATGCCGGTCACGGTCGCACCGCGCTGGGCCATGGCTTCACTGAGGATGCCGCCGCCGCAACCGACGTCGAGGACTTTCTTTCCGGCCAGGTTGACGCGTTCGTCAATCCAGTTGACGCGCAGCGGATTGATGTCGTGCAGTGGTTTGAATTCGCTCTCGCGGTCCCACCAGCGATGGGCCAGGGCTTCGAATTTGGCGATTTCGGCGTAGTCGACGTTGCTCATGGTTTAAGTCCTCTAAAACTTGAAAAATCCTGTAGCCCCGGTGTTGGGTCCGGGGGGGGCTTACGATTCTTTGCGGCCGCTGATGCGCTGGCCCCAGGCCTTGGCGGTGGCGACCAGTTGTTGTTCATCCAGGCGCGTCAGGCGGCGGTCGTCGAGCAGTTGCTTGCCCGCGACCCAAAGGTGTTTCACGCAATCGCGGCCGCTGGCATATATAAGCTGCGAAACCGGGTCGTAGACCGGTTGCTGGGCCAGGCCCGAGAGATCGAACGCGACGATGTCGGCGGCCTTGCCGAGTTCCAGCGAGCCCACCTCGGCTTCGATCCCCAGTGCGCGTGCACCGTTGAGGGTGGCCATGCGCAAGGCGCTGTGGGCGTCCAGCGCGGTGGCCGAGCCCGCGACGGCCTTGGCCAGGAGGGCGGCGGTACGGGTTTCGCCCAGCAGGTCCAGGTCATTGTTGCTGGCGGCGCCGTCGGTGCCGATGGCCACGTTGACCCCGGCCTGCCACAAACGCTCCACCGGGCAGAAACCGCTGGCCAGCTTCAGGTTCGACTCCGGGCAGTGAATGACATGGGTGTTGCTTTCTACCAGCAGCGCCAGGTCTTCCTCGCTGATCTGGGTCATGTGCACCGCCTGGAAACGTGGCCCCAGCAGGCCCAGGCGCGCCAGGCGGGCCAGCGGCCGTTCACCCCGCTGTTCGAGCGCTTGCTGCACTTCGAAAGCGGTTTCGTGCACATGCATGTGGATCGACGCGTCCAGCTCTTCGGCGATCACCCGGATTTTTTCCAGGTTTTCATCGCCCACGGTGTAGGGTGCATGGGGGGCGAAGGTGATTTTGATCCGTTGGTGATGCTTGAGGTCGCCAAACAACTCGACACCCTGGCGAATCGCGTCGTCCGCCGTGCTGGCGCCCGGAATCGGGAAATCGAGGATCGGAATCGCGATTTGTGCGCGAATGCCGCTGTTGTGCACGCGCTCGCTGGCAACCTTCGGGAAGAAATACATGTCACAGAAGCAGGTGATGCCGCCCTTGAGCTGTTCGGCGATGGCCAGGTCCGTGCCGTCGCGCACGAATTTCTCGTCGACCCACTTGGCCTCGGCCGGCCAGATGTGGTTTTCCAGCCAGGTCATCAGCGGCAGATCGTCGGCCAGGCCACGGAACAGGGTCATTGCCGCATGCCCATGGGCATTGATCAGGCCGGGGCTGAGCAGGATGTCCGGCAGTTCGCGCACTTCGGTTGCGTTAAGCTGCAGGGCATCGCGGCGTGGACCGATGAAGACGATGCGCCCGTCACGGATGCCCAGGCCATGATCCTTGAGCACGACGCCAGCGGGTTCGACGGGTACCAGCCAGGTCGGCAGCAACAACAGATCGAGCGCAACGGCAGTGTTCGGCATCGAGGATCGGTTCCAGGGCTTTTGTAAAGGATGGCGAAGTATACCCGAGCGTCTTCGCCGGGGGATCGCTATAATCGGCGGCTTTTGTTTCTGACTGCGGGGTGTGGGATGCGCGATCGACTGTTGGCTGCTGAGAAGGTAAAGGCCATCGATTGGCGTGATGGCACCCTGTACTTGCTGGACCAGCGTGTTTTGCCGTTCGAGCAAACCTGGATCGCCTGCACCAGCGCGGCGGGCGTGGCCGAGGCCATTCGCTCGATGGTGGTGCGCGGCGCGCCGGCTATCGGCATCAGTGCCGCTTATGGCGTTGTGCTGGCGGCGCGCGCCCGGCTCGCCGAAGGCGGCCACTGGCAGGCAGCGCTGGAGGAGGATTTCGCGCAGCTTGCGGATGCCCGTCCGACCGCGGTCAACCTGTTCTGGGCGCTGGGCCGCATGCGCGAGCGCCTGGCACGGCTGAAAAAACACGCGGACCCCTTGTCCGTGCTGGAAGCCGAGGCCCTGGCCATTCACGAAAGCGACCGCGAAGCCAACCTGACGATGGCACAACTGGGCGTCGACCTGATCCGCAAGCACCAGGGCAATGCCCAGGCGATCCTGACCCACTGCAACACCGGCGCGCTGGCCACTGGTGGCTTCGGAACGGCGCTGGGGGTGATTCGCGGCGCCTTCATCGAGGGTATGGTCGAACGCGTGTATGCCAGCGAAACCCGTCCATGGCTGCAAGGCTCGCGCCTGACCGCCTGGGAGCTGGCCAACGAGGGCATTCCGGTGACCCTGCATGCGGACTCCGCCGCTGCGCACATCATGAAGATCAAGGGTGTCACCTGGGTCATCGTCGGCGCGGACCGCATTACCGCCAATGGCGACGTGGCCAACAAGATCGGCACCTATCAGCTGGCGGTCAATGCCATGCACCACGGGGTGCGCTTCATGGTGGTGGCGCCGAGTTCGACCATCGACATGGAACTGGCCAGTGGCGACGACATTGTGCTCGAGGAGCGAGACGAGCGTGAGTTGCTGGAGGTGGGTGGTCAGCGGCTCGGGGCGGATGTCGATGCGTTCAACCCGGTGTTCGACGTGACCCCGGCGGACCTGATCGACGCAATCGTCACCGAAAAAGGCATCGTCGAGCGGCCGGATACGGCGAAGATGACGCAGTTGATGTGCCGCAAGCGTCTGCATTGATGACCTCTGGCGCCTGTTAAATTGCCTTCGCGGGCAAGCCTCGCTCCTACAGGTTTTGTGAACGCCGCAAACACGGTAGGAGCGGGCTTGCCCGCGAAGAGGCCCTAAAAGGCAATGAATTAGCCAAAATCAACCCCCAATTCAGCATTCAATCCGGCTCTAAGCCCCTCTGATCCCCTTCAAGCCTGTCATCGGTCAACTAACTATGCTCCATGCGCATCAGGGGGATAGGTGCGTGGCGGCTCTTGTGATAACATCCGGCGGTTTCCAAGGTTGCTCCGCGGGGCGACCTTTACTGCGCAGATCCATGGCATAACTCGTTGATTTGTCGTAAGTCGGTGCACGGCACTCAGCCTGCAGCGGCGAGCTTCGTTCGTCCCATATGGATGAGACGAAGTTTCACCAGAAAAAGGAATCAGGCTTCTCATGGGCGAACTGGCCAAAGAAATCCTCCCGGTCAATATCGAAGACGAGCTGAAGCAGTCCTATCTCGACTACGCGATGAGCGTAATTGTCGGGCGGGCACTGCCGGATGCGCGCGATGGCTTGAAGCCCGTGCACCGGCGCGTGCTGTTCGCGATGAGCGAGCTGGGCAACGACTTCAACAAGCCGTACAAGAAATCTGCCCGTGTTGTCGGTGACGTGATCGGTAAGTATCACCCGCACGGTGATACCGCGGTGTACGACACCATCGTTCGGATGGCGCAGCCATTTTCCCTGCGCTACCTGCTGGTAGACGGCCAGGGCAACTTCGGTTCGGTTGACGGCGACAACGCCGCGGCCATGCGATACACCGAAGTGCGCATGACCAAGCTGGCGCACGAGCTGCTGGCTGACCTGCATAAAGAAACCGTGGACTGGGTGCCGAACTACGACGGCACCGAAATGATCCCGGCGGTCATGCCGACCCGTATTCCCAACCTGCTGGTCAACGGCTCCAGCGGTATCGCCGTGGGCATGGCGACCAACATTCCGCCGCACAACCTCGGTGAAGTCATCGACGGTTGCCTGGCGCTCATCGACAACCCCGAGCTGACCGTCGACGAGCTGATGCAGTACATCCCCGGTCCGGACTTCCCGACCGCCGCGATCATCAACGGTCGCGCCGGCATCATCGAAGCCTACCGCACCGGTCGCGGGCGCATCTACATGCGTGCCCGCTCGATAATCGAAGACATCGACAAGGTCGGTGGTCGCCAGCAGATCGTCATTACCGAACTGCCTTACCAGCTGAACAAGGCCCGCCTGATCGAGAAGATCGCCGAGCTGGTCAAGGAGAAGAAACTCGAAGGCATCACCGAACTGCGCGACGAGTCCGACAAGGACGGTATGCGCGTCGTGATCGAGCTGCGTCGCGGCGAAGTGCCTGAGGTCATCCTCAACAACCTCTACGCCCAGACCCAGCTGCAAGCGGTGTTCGGTATCAACATCGTCGCGCTGATCGACGGCCGTCCACGCATCCTGAACCTCAAGGACCTGCTGGAAGCCTTCGTCCGTCACCGTCGCGAAGTGGTTACCCGTCGTACCGTGTTCGAATTGCGCAAGGCGCGCGAGCGTGGTCACATCCTTGAAGGTCAAGCGGTAGCCCTGTCGAACATCGACCCGGTCATCGCCCTGATCAAGGCCTCTCCGACCCCGTCGGAAGCCAAGGAAGCGCTGGTCAGCACCCCTTGGGAGTCCTCCGCGGTGGTGGCGATGGTGGAGCGTGCCGGTGCCGATTCGTGCCGTCCGGAAAACCTCGATCCGCAATACGGCCTGCGCGACGGCAAGTACTTCCTGTCGCCAGAGCAGGCGCAAGCCATCCTGGAACTGCGTCTGCACCGCCTGACCGGCCTGGAACACGAAAAGCTGCTGGCCGAGTATCAAGAGATCCTCAACCAGATCGGCGAGCTGATCCGCATCCTCAACAGCGCCACGCGCCTGATGGAAGTGATCCGCGAAGAGCTGGAAGTGATCCGTGCCGAATACGGCGACGTGCGTCGCACCGAGATCCTCGATGCGCGTCTGGACCTGACCCTGGGCGACATGATCCCGGAAGAAGATCGCGTCGTGACCATTTCCCACGGTGGCTACGCCAAGACCCAGCCGCTGGCGGCCTACCAGGCCCAGCGTCGTGGCGGTAAAGGCAAGTCGGCGACCGGCGTCAAGGATGAGGACTACATCGCTCACCTGCTGGTTGCCAACAGCCACACCACGCTGCTGCTGTTCTCTAGCAAGGGCAAGGTGTACTGGCTGAAAACCTACGAAATCCCGGAAGCGTCCCGTGCCGCCCGTGGTCGTCCGCTGGTCAACCTGCTGCCGCTGGATGATGGTGAGTACATCACCACCATGCTGCCGGTCGAGGAATACACCGAAGGTCATTTCATCTTCATGGCCACCGCCAACGGCACCGTGAAGAAGACCCCGCTGGAATCCTTCAGCCGTCAACGCAGCGTCGGCCTGATCGCGCTGGAGCTGGACGAAGGCGACGTGCTGATTTCCGCGGCCATTACCGATGGCGAGCGCGAAGTCATGCTGTTCTCCGACGGCGGCAAGGTCACTCGCTTCAAGGAATCCGACGTTCGAGCCATGGGCCGTACCGCCCGCGGTGTACGCGGCATGCGCCTGCCGGAAGGGCAGAAGCTGATTTCCATGCTGATCCCGGAAGAAGGCAGCCAGATCCTCACCGCTTCGGCGCGTGGCTACGGCAAGCGCACCGCGATCACCGAGTTCCCTGAGTACAAGCGTGGCGGCCAGGGCGTTATCGCCATGGTCAGCAACGAGCGTAACGGCCGTCTGGTCGGTGCGGTCCAGGTGCTCGACGGCGAGGAAATCATGCTGATTTCCGACCAGGGTACCCTGGTCCGCACTCGTGTCGACGAAGTCTCCAGCCTGGGTCGTAACACCCAGGGCGTGACCCTGATCAAGCTGGCCAACGATGAAACGCTGGTTGGTCTGGAGCGGGTCCAGGAGCCGTCGGAAGTCGAGGGTGAAGAGCTGGAAGGTGAAGAAGGCGCTGAGTTCGACAGCAATGTCGTGATCGACGACATCGTCGAAGACCAGCAACTCGACGCCGCCGCTGACGAAGAGCCACAGGAGTAAGTGGGCAACAAGGGGGCGGATGAAAATTCGCCCCCTTGTTGTTTGTCCTGTTTGAAAATTTGCGACACTGCACAGGATCGTTCCCACGCTCTGCGTGGGAATGCCGCTCGGGACGCTCCGCGTCCCATGACGCAGAGCGTCATTGGATGCATTCCCACGCAGAGCGTGGGAACGATCATCCGCAGACCAAAAGATTTAAGTGACCACCAAATCAGAGCGAGATTGGATGTGAGCAAGAGAGCCTATAACTTCTGTGCCGGTCCTGCGGCGCTTCCCGAAGCTGTCCTGCAGCGCGCCCAGGGTGAACTCCTCGACTGGCACGGCAAGGGCCTGTCGGTCATGGAAATGAGCCATCGCAGTGATGAGTTCGTGTCCATCGCCACCAAGGCCGAGCAGGATCTGCGTGATCTGCTGAATATCCCCTCGAACTATAAAGTGCTGTTCCTGCAAGGTGGCGCCAGCCAGCAGTTCGCTCAGATTCCCCTGAACCTGTTGCCTGAAAACGGCACCGCCGACTATATCGACACCGGTATCTGGTCGCAGAAAGCCATCGAAGAGGCGTCGCGCTTCGGTAACGTCAATGTTGCCGCCACCGCCAAGCCCTACGACTATTTCGCCATTCCCGGCCAGAACGAATGGAAGCTGTCGAAAGACGCGGCCTACGTCCACTACGCGCCGAACGAAACCATCGGCGGCCTGGAATTCCAGTGGGTTCCCGAGACCGGTGACGTGCCCTTGGTGGCCGACATGTCCTCGGACATCCTCTCGCGTCCGATCGATGTTTCGCGTTTCGGCATGATCTACGCCGGCGCCCAGAAAAACATCGGCCCGAGCGGCATCGTCGTGAACATCGTTCGCGAAGACCTGCTGGGTCACGCCCGTTCCATCTGCCCGACCATGCTCAACTACAAGGTCGCGGCCGACAACGGCTCGATGTACAACACCCCGCCGACCCTGGCCTGGTACCTGTCTGGCCTGGTGTTCGAGTGGCTGAAAGAGCAGGGTGGTGTCGAGGCCATCGGCAAGCTCAATGACGTCAAGCAGCGCACGCTGTACGACTTCATCGACGCCAGCGGCCTCTACAGCAACCCGATCAACAAGTCGGACCGCTCGTGGATGAACGTACCGTTCCGCCTGGCGGACGACCGTCTGGACAAGCCGTTCCTGGCCGGCGCCGACGAGCGTGGTCTGCTGAACCTCAAGGGCCACCGTTCCGTGGGTGGCATGCGCGCCTCCATCTATAACGCCGTCGACATCAACGCGATCAACGCGCTGGTGGCGTACATGGCAGAGTTCGAGAAGGAACATGGCTAATGTCTGAGCAAGAACTCAAGGCACTGCGCCTGCGCATTGATGCCCTGGACGAAAAAGTCCTGGAGCTGATCAGTGAGCGCGCACGCTGCGCCCAGGAAGTTGCGCGAGTAAAGATGGCCTCGCTGGCCGAAGGCGAAGTGCCGGTGTTCTATCGTCCCGAGCGCGAAGCTCAGGTGCTCAAGCGTGTCATGGAGCGCAACCAGGGGCCGCTGGGCAATGAAGAGATGGCGCGGCTGTTCCGCGAAATCATGTCCTCGTGCCTGGCCCTCGAGCAGCCGCTGAAAGTGGCGTACCTCGGCCCTGAAGGCACCTTCACCCAGGCCGCGGCCATGAAGCACTTCGGTCACGCCGTGATCAGCAAGCCGATGGCGGCCATCGACGAAGTGTTCCGTGAAGTGGCGGCCGGTGCGGTGAACTTTGGCGTGGTCCCGGTGGAAAACTCCACCGAGGGCGCGGTCAACCACACCCTGGACAGCTTCCTTGAGCACGACATGGTGATCTGTGGTGAAGTCGAGTTGCGGATTCACCACCACCTGTTGGTCGGTGAAAACACCAAGACCGACAGCATCAGCCGCATCTACTCCCACGCCCAGTCCCTGGCCCAGTGCCGCAAGTGGCTGGACGCCCATTACCCGAATGTCGAGCGCGTGGCGGTGTCCAGCAATGCTGAGGCGGCCAAGCGGGTCAAAGGTGAGTGGAACTCGGCGGCGATCGCCGGCGACATGGCGGCCGGCTTGTACGGGCTGACCCGCCTGGCCGAGAAAATCGAGGACCGTCCGGACAACTCCACGCGTTTCCTCATGATCGGTAACCAGGAAGTGCCGCCGACCGGCGACGACAAGACTTCGATCATCGTCTCGATGAGCAACAAGCCGGGCGCGCTGCACGAATTGCTCGTGCCGTTCCACGACAACGGCATCGACCTGACGCGCATCGAAACCCGTCCGTCGCGCAGCGGTAAATGGACCTACGTGTTCTTCATCGACTTCGTCGGCCACCACCGCGACCCGCTGGTAAAAGGTGTGCTGGAAAAGATCAGCCAGGAAGCAGTAGCACTCAAAGTGCTGGGTTCCTACCCGAAAGCAGTTCTCTAAGGGGCGGTAGCAAATGAGTGGCAATTTCCTCGCTCTGGCACAGCCGGGCGTGCAACAACTTTCGCCTTACGTTCCGGGCAAACCCGTGGACGAACTGGCCCGTGAGCTGGACCTCGATCCGGCCAGCATCGTCAAACTGGCGAGCAACGAAAACCCGTTGGGTGCGAGCCCCAAGGCCCTGGCCGCCATCCGTGATGCGCTGGTCGAGCTGACCCGTTATCCGGATGGCAATGGTTTTGCGCTCAAGACCCTGCTGGCCGAACAGTGTCGCGTCGAGCTCAATCAGGTAACGTTGGGCAACGGCTCCAACGACATCCTTGAGCTGGTGGCGCGCGCCTACCTGGCGCCGGGCCTGAATGCGGTGTTCAGCGAGCATGCGTTTGCGGTCTACCCGATCGTGACCCAGGCCGTCGGCGCCCAGGCCAAAGTGATCCCGGCCAAGGATTGGGGGCATGACCTGCCGGCGATGCTGGCGGCGATCGACGCCAATACCCGCGTAGTCTTCATCGCCAACCCGAACAACCCGACCGGGACCTGGTTCGATACCGAGGCGCTGGACGAATTCCTCCAGGATGTGCCGGAGCACGTGCTGGTGGTGCTGGATGAGGCCTACATCGAATACGCCGAAGGCAGCGACCTGCCGGACGGCCTGGACTTCCTGGCGGCCTACCCGAACCTGCTGGTGTCGCGTACCTTCTCCAAGGCCTACGGCCTGGCGGCATTGCGCGTAGGTTATGGCTTGTCTACCGCCGTGGTCGCCGATGTGTTGAACCGTGTGCGCCAACCGTTCAACGTCAACAGCCTGGCCTTGGCCGCTGCGTGCGCTGCGTTGCAAGACGCCGAGTACCTGGCTGAAAGTCGTCGCTTGAACGACTCGGGCATGCAGCAACTGGAAGCGGGTTTGCGTGACCTGGGGTTGAGCTGGATTCCATCCAAAGGCAACTTCATCTGCGTTGATCTGGGTCGCGAAGCGGCTCCGGTGTTCCAGGGCTTGCTGCGCGAAGGCGTGATCGTGCGTCCGGTGGCCAACTACGGCATGCCGAACCACTTGCGCGTCACCATCGGCCTGCCGGCGGAAAACAGCCGCTTCCTCGAGGCGCTGACCAAGGTTATGGCCCGTGGTTGATGTCACTGTGCCGCAATCTGCTGAACCCTTGATCGGGCGCCTGGTGGTGGTCGGCCTGGGGTTGATCGGCGGTTCGTTTGCCAAGGGTTTGCGCGAAAGTGGCGTGTGCCGCGAAGTGGTCGGGGTCGACCTCGACCCGCAGTCGCGCAAGCTGGCGGTCGAATTGGGTGTGGTGGATCGCTGCGAAGACGACCTGGCAGTCGCTTGCCAGGGCGCCGACGTGATCCAGTTGGCCGTGCCGATCCTCGCCATGGAAAAAATGCTCGGCCGATTGGCTGGCATGGACCTGGGGCAAGCGATCCTGACGGACGTCGGCAGCGCCAAGGGCAATGTCGTGCGTGCCGCGCGCGAAGCCTTTGGTGGCATGCCGGCGCGTTTCGTGCCGGGCCATCCGATCGCCGGTTCCGAGCAGAGCGGGGTGGAAGCCTCCAATGCCGAACTGTTCCGTCGCCACAAAGTGATCCTGACACCGCTGGAGCAGACCGATCCGCAAGCCTTGGCCGTGGTCGACCGCTTGTGGCGCGAGCTGGGCGCCGATGTCGAGCACATGCAGGTCGAGCGGCACGACGAAGTGTTGGCGGCCACCAGCCATCTGCCGCACTTGCTGGCATTCGGCCTGGTCGACTCGCTGGCCAAGCGCAATGAAAATCTTGAGATCTTCCGTTACGCTGCGGGCGGTTTCCGCGATTTCACAAGAATCGCCGGGAGCGACCCGGTCATGTGGCATGACATCTTCC
The DNA here is from genome assembly GCF_044744285.1 of Pseudomonas sp. NPDC087336. Taxonomy (NCBI): domain Bacteria; kingdom Pseudomonadati; phylum Pseudomonadota; class Gammaproteobacteria; order Pseudomonadales; family Pseudomonadaceae; genus Pseudomonas; species Pseudomonas sp. NPDC087336. Next base: position 22,448 of record NZ_JBIUYA010000049.1, read on the forward strand.
TCGCTAACCGCGAAGCTGTCCTGCGCACACTCGATACATTTCGCAGCGACCTCGACGCCTTGCGCGACGCGGTCGATGCAGGGGATGGGCACCAATTGTTGGGCGTTTTCACGCGCGCCCGGGTTGCCCGCGAGCATTTCAGTAAAATCCTGGCCCGTCGGGCCTATGTGGACGCTATGAATTCAAACGATCTGATTTTCCTGGCTCAACCTGGTGGCCGCCTGTCCGGTCGGATTCGCGTACCAGGCGACAAGTCGATTTCCCACCGTTCGATCATGCTGGGCTCCCTGGCCGAAGGCGTCACCGAAGTCGAAGGCTTCCTCGAGGGCGAAGACGCCCTGGCGACTTTGCAGGCGTTTCGTGACATGGGCGTGGTCATCGAGGGCCCGCACCATGGTCGCGTGACCATTCACGGTGTCGGCCTGCATGGCCTCAAGCCAGCACCGGGCCCGATCTACCTGGGTAACTCCGGCACCTCGATGCGCCTGTTGTCTGGCCTGCTGGCCGCGCAGGACTTCGATAGCACCCTGACTGGCGACGCTTCGCTGTCCAAGCGTCCGATGAATCGCGTGGCCAACCCGCTGCGCGAGATGGGCGCCGTGATCGAGACCGCCGCTGAAGGCCGTCCGCCGATGACCATTCGTGGCGGCAACAAGCTCAAGGGCCTGACCTACACCATGCCGATGGCCAGTGCCCAGGTTAAATCCTGCCTGCTGCTGGCGGGTCTGTACGCCGAAGGCAAGACCACCGTTACCGAGCCTGCGCCAACCCGTGACCACACCGAGCGCATGCTGCGTGGCTTCGGCTACCCGGTGAGCGTTGACGGTGCAACGGCTTCGGTCGAGTCCGGCGGCAAGCTGACCGCGACCCACATCGAAGTGCCGGGCGACATCTCATCGTCGGCGTTCTTCCTGGTGGCCGCATCGATCGCCGAAGGATCGGAGCTGGTGCTCGAGCATGTCGGCATCAACCCGACCCGCACCGGTGTGATTGATATCCTGCGCCTGATGGGCGCTGACATCACCCTGGAAAACCAGCGCGAAGTCGGCGGCGAGCCAGTGGCTGACCTGCGTGTGCGTGCAGCTAAACTCAAGGGTATCGAGATTCCCGAGGCGCTGGTTCCGCTGGCCATCGACGAATTCCCAGTGCTGTTCGTGGCGGCTGCTTGTGCTGAAGGGCGCACTGTATTGACCGGCGCCGAAGAGCTGCGGGTCAAGGAGTCGGACCGCATCCAGGTCATGGCCGATGGTTTGCTGGCATTGGGCGTAAAATGTGAACCGACCCCGGATGGCATTATCATCGACGGCGGCCAGATCGGCGGCGGTGAAGTGCACGGTCACGGTGACCACCGGATTGCCATGGCCTTCAGCGTTGCCTCGCTGCGCGCCACTGCACCGATCCGCATCCATGACTGTGCCAACGTCGCCACCTCGTTCCCCAACTTCCTCGCGCTGTGCGCGCAGGTCGGTATCCGCGTTGCCCAAGAGGCTCAGTCGTGAAGAGCAATGCACCGGTCATCACCATCGATGGTCCAAGTGGTTCGGGCAAAGGCACGATCGCCGGGATCCTGGCCAATCGCCTGGGTTGGAACCTGCTGGATTCCGGTGCGCTGTACCGCCTGCTGGCCTTCGCTGCCCACAACCACGGCGTCGACCTGACCAATGAAGAGCTGCTGAAGAAACTCGCCGCTCATCTGGATGTGCAGTTCATCGCGGCGACAGAAGGTCAGCTGCAGCGCATCATCCTGGAAGGTGACGAAGTCAGCGATGTGATCCGTACCGAAAGCATCGGCTCGGGTGCGTCCCAAGTGGCTGCGTTGCCCGCGGTGCGCGAGGCGCTGCTGCAGCGTCAGCGCGCTTTCCAGGAAGCACCGGGCCTGGTGGCCGATGGTCGCGACATGGGTACGGTGGTGTTTCCGGATGCGCCCCTGAAGATTTTCCTGACCGCCAGTGCCGAGGAAAGGGCGCGTCGTCGATATTTGCAGTTGAAGGGCAAAGGCGACGATGTTAGTCTGTCGAGTCTGCTAGATGAGATACGTGCACGCGATGAGCGTGACACCCAGCGAGCGGTAGCCCCGCTCAAGCCGGCGGCTGACGCCATACAGCTGGATTCCACGGAATTATCCATCGACCAGGTGCTGGAACGCATCATGAGCGAGATCGCCATTCGCGATATCGCCGGGTGACCAAGAAGGCCGCAGGGGACCAGTCATAGTCCTGTGGCGCTTCTTTTAAATGAAACTAACCCACACCGTCTGGGGTGTGGAGATGGGCGTATCCTTCGCCCTCATTCACAGGAATTAAAATGAGCGAAAGCTTTGCGGAACTCTTTGAAGAAAGCCTAAAAACCCTGAACCTTCAGGCAGGCTCCATCATCACCGGTGTTATCGTTGATATCGATTACCAAGCTCGCTGGGTAACCGTTCACGCTGGCCTGAAGTCTGAAGCACTCATCCCGCTTGAGCAGTTCTACAACGACGCTGGCGACCTGACTATCAACGTCGGTGACGAAGTTCACGTTGCGCTGGACTCGGTTGAAGACGGCTTTGGCGAAACCAAGCTGTCCCGTGAAAAAGCCAAGCGCGCTGAATGCTGGATTGTTCTGGAAGCAGCCTTCGCAGCCGAAGAAGTGGTCAAGGGCGTTATCAACGGTAAGGTTAAAGGCGGCTTCACTGTCGACGGTAACGGCATCCGTGCGTTCCTGCCAGGTTCTCTGGTT
>NZ_JBIUYA010000050.1:0-23886 GCF_044744285.1 Pseudomonas sp. NPDC087336
CACTTCATGCTGGTCAGCGAAATGCCCCATGGCGGGCAGAAGCTGTCGGGGTATGGCAAGGACATGTCGATGTATGGGCTGGAGGATTACACCGTCGTGCGGCATGTGATGTTCAAGCATTAAAAGCTTCGCTGGCAAGCCAGCTCCTACAAAGGTTACGCAACCCTGTAGGAGCTGGCTTGCCAGCGAACGAGTCGACTCGGTTTCAAGGTCAGACAAACAAAACAATAACCACCGATCCGGGCGGCGCCTCCAGGCCCCGTCACGGCATCGGACATCCGAAATCTGCCGATTTTCCGGAGAAACACACATGACTGCATCACCCGATCTCTCTACTGCCGTCGTCGACAGCGACGCCGAGCAACTGCGAAAACTGGGTTACACCTCCAACTTCAATCGCAGCATGAGCTTGTGGGAAAACTTCGCCCTGGGCTTCACTTATCTCTCGCCGGTCGTAGGGGTTTATACCCTCTTCGGCCTGTGCCTCGCCGCTGGCGGGCCGCCGATGTTCTGGGCCTACCTGCTGGTCGGTTGCGGCCAGTTACTGGTGTGCCTGATCTTTGGTGAAGTGGTGTCGCAGTTCCCGATTTCCGGTGGCGTGTACCCGTGGGCGCGTCGCCTGGTGGGCAAGCGCTGGGCGTGGATGGTCGGCTGGATCTACTCCATCGCCCTGTGCGTGACCATCGCCGCTGTTGCGGTCGGTGCCGGCCCGTACCTGGCCGCCATGCTCGGTTTTGAACCGAGCAACAACACCAACATCGTCATTGCCCTGGTGCTGACGCTGTTTGCCACGCTGATCAACCTCAGCGGCACCAAGGTGCTGGCGCGCATTGCCATGTTCGGCTTCCTCTGTGAACTGGTGGGTGCAGTGATCGTCGGCGTTTACCTGCTGGTCTTCGAGCGCCATCAATCGATTGGCGTGCTGTTCAACACCTTCGACATCAGCGTCGATGGCTCATACCTGCCGGCCTTCCTCACCGCCTCGCTGGCGGGTATGTTCCTCTACTACGGCTTCGAGGCCTGCGGCGACGTGGCCGAAGAAACCCCGAACCCGAGCAAGAAGATCCCGGTGGCCATGCGCATGACCATCTACATCGGCGGCGTTGCAGCGATGTTCGCCTGCCTGGCGCTGATCCTCGCCGTGCCGGACATGCAAGCGGTGATCGATGGCACTGACAAGGACCCGGTCGGCACCATCCTCAACAACGCTTTCGGCCCGGTGGGCTCGAAGATGGTGATGGGCGTGGTGATGATTTCCTTCATCTCCTGCGTCATCAGCCTGCAAGCGGCGGCGAGTCGCCTGCTGTACTCCTACGCCCGGGATGAAATGGTCATCGGCAGCCGACTGCTGAAGAAGATTTCTCCGACAACCCAGGTTCCGGTTGCGGCACTGTTCGTGTCCGGCGTCCTGCCAGCGTTGATCATCATCCTCGGCTTCTTCCTGCAGGACGCGGTCGCCACCATCGTCAGCTTCGCCGCCATCGGTATCTACCTGGCCTTCCAGATGATCGTGCTCGCTGCGCTGTACGCCCGCCTCAAAGGCTGGAAGCCCAGCGGCAAATTCACCCTCGGCGCCTGGGGCTGGGCAGTGAACATCGGCGCGCTGGTCTACGGCGTCGGCGCAATCATCAACATGGCCTGGCCCCGTACGCCGGATGCGGCGTGGTACATCAACTACGCCATGGTCTTGAGCACCGCCATCGTCATTGGCCTGGGGTTGCTCTACATGTGGATCGCCAAGCCGTATGACCACGGCACGGCGCCTGCGGGGGATGCGTGGAAGGTTAGTCGGTAATGGAAACTGCCCCCGGTGCCAATAGGCACCGGGGGCATCAAGCGCCTTTAGCAGGCAAGCATTTCGAAACAGTTCCTGGCGCCCCGCGGATGCGCCCCCAGCTAGAGTTTCCCTACCAGGCACGTGGTAGTGGTTGACGATAGTCGCAGCAAGGCCTAGGGTGTTTACGTCGTTTACAACGTATACATCTTTAGGAGAGCCACCATGGCCTCGCCCGTTTTGTCGTTTCGCGTCGAAGAACTCCTGGCTCAACAACTGGATCAGCTAGCGGCTGCCACCGATCGCGACCGTCAGTACCATCTCAAGCGTGCACTGGTTCGATATGTAGAAGCCGAGTCATGGCATCTGCAAGCCATAAGCGACGGCATAGCCGATGCCGATGCTGGAAAACTGACCGATCTGGACGCCGTGAAGGCTAAGTGGGAAAAACGTGCCGAGCGTAGTACTGACTGAGAAAGCTGAAAGCGACCTGGACGCCATCCATGAACATTACCGAGAGGTCGTAGGCGTGGGTGCTGCCATCGAGATCATTTCCACCATGCTGCAAAGTTTCCGGCAGTTGGAACAGTTTCCCGGCTCAGGCAGGCCTTCTGTCATGCCTGATATACGAGAGTTGGTACTTGGTCGCTATCCCTTCATTGCCCCGTATCGATTTGCCAATGGCCAGATACAGGTGTTGAGGGTGCTGCATCAGCGTTCGGAACGTTCTCAGGATTGGTAAGGGGAGAACGTCCAGCCGCGACAGGGTTGCCGCGACTGAATGTTCCATTTCTTCAAAACCTTGAAACACTGCGCATCGCATCCACCAGATAACGCATCGCAATGCGATCACTCTCCGACAATTCCCGATAGCGCTCCACCAGCTTCATCTCCTCGTTATTGAGCCGACGTCTTCGCCGGCCAGTGGATAGGCACGCAAAGATTCCCAACATTTCGGTGATGCCTTGTACTTTCGACATGGACGATGTCCTTCTCTACGTCAAAGAAAACTTCAGAAACCGCATCGCCCTACCCGTTTTCAGCAGTCACCTTGTGCCCACTGAAGCCACCGGCCCGAAGGGCAGAAACCGGTCATGCCCATAGAATAGAAACTATCCGGGCGCTGAAAAGCGATTTTTAGAGTAATTAGTCGAAAAAAGCAGAAATGCCCTGTAAATCAGAATCCGCTGTCGGAAACGTTAACCGACATTTCTTGTTTCATTGCCGCGCCATCGTCACGCCATCAATCATTTTTTCTGCGCAACCGAACGGTTTAAGCTATTCGTTATCTGTTTAAAAGGCAGTTGCGTTTGGCCGAAGGCATGTCCGAACCGATATTTTTGATCCAGCAGTGCCAGGGTCGGCGCGGGATCGTTCACGACAGGTTGAATTTATGCATCGCAGGAATTTGCTCAAAGCCTCCATGGCCATTGCCGCCTACACCGGTTTGTCGGCCACCGGCCTGCTCGCTGCCAGTGCCTGGGCAAGCAATGGCACGGCGGATGGCGAGGCTCAAGCGTTCGACTTCGACGCGCTGAAGGCCCAGGCCAAGCAACTGGCCAGCAAGAGCTACCAGGATACCAAGCAGGTGCTGCCGCCCACCCTGGCGACCATGACCCCGCAGAACTTCAACGCGATCCGCTATGACGGCAAGCATTCGTTGTGGAATGATTTGAATGGTCAGCTGGATGTGCAGTTTTTCCATGTCGGCATGGGTTTCCGCCAGCCGGTGCGCATGTACAGCGTAGATCCAAAGAGCCACATGGCCCGCGAAGTACATTTCCGCCCTTCGCTGTTCAACTATGAAAATACGTCCGTCGACACCCAGCAGCTCAAGGGCGACCTGGGCTTTTCCGGGTTCAAGCTGTTCAAGGCGCCTGAACTGGACAAACACGACGTGGTGTCTTTCCTCGGCGCCAGTTACTTCCGCGCGGTAGACGCCACCGGCCAGTACGGTTTGTCGGCCCGCGGCCTGGCAATCGACACCTATGCGAAGAAGCGTGAAGAATTCCCCGACTTCACCAAGTTCTGGTTCGAGACGCCCGACAAGGACAGCACGCGCTTCGTGGTCTACGCCTTGCTCGATTCGCCGAGCGCCACTGGCGCCTACCGTTTTGACATCGATTGCCAGGCCGAGCGCGTGGTCATGGAGGTCGACGCCCATGTCAACGCACGTACCGCCATCGAACAACTGGGCATCGCACCGATGACCAGCATGTTCAGCTGCGGCACCCACGAGCGCCGCATGTGCGACACCATTCACCCGCAGATCCACGACTCCGATCGCCTGGCGATGTGGCGTGGCAACGGCGAATGGATCTGCCGCCCGTTGAACAACCCGGCCACCCTGCAATTCAACGCCTTCACCGACAAGGACCCGAAAGGTTTCGGCCTGGTGCAGACCGATCACGAGTTCGCCAACTACCAGGACACCGTCGATTGGTACAGCCGACGCCCCAGCCTGTGGGTGGAGCCGACCACCCCGTGGGGCGAAGGCTCTATCGATCTGCTGGAAATTCCTACCACCGGCGAGACCCTCGACAACATCGTCGCCTTCTGGACCCCGAAAAAACCGGTCGCGGCCGGCGACTCGCTAAACTATGGCTACAAACTCTACTGGAGTGCCCTGCCGCCCGTCGGTACTCCGCTGGCACGGGTCAATGCGACCCGCTCGGGCATGGGCGGCTTCACCGAAGGTTGGGCACCGGGAGAGCATTACCCGCAGGTCTGGGCCCGTCGCTTCGCCGTGGACTTCAACGGCGGCGGCCTGGATCGTCTGCCGCCGGGCACCGGCATCGAACCGGTGGTCACCTGTTCGAACGGCCAGGTGAAGGACTTCAACGTGCTGGTGCTCGATGACATCAAGGGCTACCGCATCATCTTTGACTGGTACCCGACCAACGACAGTGTCGAGCCGGTGGAGCTGCGCCTGTTCATTCGCACCAATGACCGCACGCTGAGTGAAACCTGGCTGTATCAGTACTTCCCGCCAGCGCCGGACAAGCGCAAGTACACCTGACGGAAAAAACAAAGCCCCGCTCAAATCGACCGGGGCTTTTTGCTTTGCGGCCTCACTCAGTCGCGCAAATCCGACTCATGAATGGGTTGGTCACGATGGGTCGCGCGGTGATACTGCGCCGGCCATATGGCTTTACGCCCACCCAGGTCATCGTCGGCATGCAGCGCCCAATAAGGATCACGCAACAGCTCACGAGCGAGGAAGATGATGTCGGCCTGACAGGTGCGCAGGATATGTTCGGCCTGCGCCGGTTCGGTGATCATGCCTACAGTGCCGGTGGCGATGCCTGACTCCTTGCGCACACGCTCGGCGAACCGAGTCTGATAACCCGGGCCTGTGGGGATTTCCGCGTTGACTGCCGTGCCACCCGACGAAACATCGATCAGGTCCACGCCCAGGTCTTTCAGGCGCCGTGCCAGCTCGACGGTTTCATCCGGGTTCCAGCCATCCTCCACCCAGTCGGTGGCGGACACCCGCACGAACAGCGGCAATTCTTCGGGCCAGACGTTGCGCACCGCTTCGGTCACTTGCAACACCAGGCGAATGCGGTTTTCGAAGGAACCGCCGTACTGGTCACGCCGCTGATTACTCAGGGGCGAAAGAAACTGGTGCAGCAGATAGCCATGGGCCGCATGCACTTCGACCACCTTGAAACCGGCCGTGAGCGCGCGCTGCGCCGCGTCGACAAAGGCCTGGATGATCTGGGCGATATCACCGTCGTCGAGCTGTCTGGGTTGTGTGTGCTGAGGGTCGAACGCGATCGGTGACGGGCCGACCGGCTGCCAGCCGCCCTCGTCGATTTTTACGCTGCCATGCTTGCCGAGCCAGGGCCGATAGGTACTGGCCTTGCGCCCTGCGTGGGCCAACTGAATGCCGGCGACGGCGCCTTGAGCGGCAATGAATCGGGTGATGCGCTGCAGGGGTTCGATCTGCTCATCGTTCCACAGGCCAAGGTCCTGGTCGGTGATACGCCCGTCGGCCGTGACCGCCGTGGCTTCGGTAAAGACCAGTCCCGCACCGCCAACGGCGCGACTACCGAGGTGGACCAGGTGCCAGTCATTGGCCAGGCCATCGACGCTCGAATACTGGCACATGGGCGACACCGCAATGCGGTTGAGCAGGGTCAATTGACGAAGGGTGTAGGGTTCAAGCAGCAGACTCATGGGGCACCTCTCAAATCAGTGGGCAGGCTCCAGGGTTCTGTTTGAATAGTCGACGAGTGACATGAAAGGGATGCAGCACCCGCCCCCGCGGGCAAAAAATTGACAAGACGTCACAAGGATAATCAAGCAGTGCTTTAGAGCCTAGTTCACATCGGGGACATCGGGGGCTGCGATCTTTTCATCTTTAACGCTTATCGCGGTTCGATATGGGCAATCATCAGTTGAACCGTCTCGTTGCCGCGAAACTCGTTGACATCGAGTTTGTAAGCCAACTCGACCCACTTGATGGTCGGGTTCGGCCAGACCTCACGGTCGATGCCAAAGGCAATGCCATCGAGTTTGACCGAGCCGCATTCACTTCTTAGCACCACTTTAAGGTGACGTTCACCCACGACGCGCTGCTCGACCAACTGGAACACCCCATGAAACAGCGGCTCGGGGAAGTGTTGCCCCCAAGGGCCGGCATGACGCAAGGCACGCGCCAATTCCAGGTGAAACTCCTCGACAGCCAGAGTACCGTCCGACAGCAAACGCCCTGTCAGATCCTCTTCGCGCAATTGCCGGCGCACTTCGGCGTCGAAAGCTTCGGCGAACAACGGAAAATTCGCCTCCGGCAGCGTCAGGCCAGCGGCCATGGCATGGCCACCGTATTTGGTGATCAGGTTCGGATGCTGCGCCGCCACCACGCTCAGGGCGTCGCGAATGTGAAAGCCCTGGACCGAACGTCCCGAACCCTTGAGCAAGCCGTCGCCGGCATCGGCAAAGGCGATGGTCGGACGGAAATAACGCTCTTTCATACGCGAGGCAAGGATACCGATGACCCCCTGGTGCCACTCGGGATCGAACAGGCACAAACCAAATGGCATTGATTCCACCGGCAAATCCTTGAGCTGGGCCAGCGCTTCGCGCTGCATGCCCTGCTCGATGGATTTGCGGTCCTGGTTCATCCCGTCCAGTTGCGCCGCCATCTCCCGCGCGAGCGCCACGTCTTCGGTCAGCAGGCATTCGATGCCCAGGCTCATGTCATCCAGTCGCCCGGCGGCATTGAGGCGTGGGCCGACAATGAACCCCAGGTCGGTGGAGGTGATGCGCGCATGGTCGCGCTTGGCCACTTCGAGAATCGCCTTGATGCCCGGCCGGGCACGTCCGGCGCGTATCCGTTCCAGGCCCTGATGCACCAGGATGCGGTTATTGGCATCCAGCGGCACCACGTCGGCCACGCTGCCCAACGCCACCAGATCAAGCAATTCGCCGATGTTGGGCTGCGGCTTGCTGGTGTACCAGCCGAGTTCGCGCAAACGCGCGCGCAAGGCCATCAGCACATAAAAAATCACCCCCACGCCAGCCAGCGCCTTGCTCGGGAACGTGCAGCCTGGCTGGTTCGGATTGACGATGGCATCGGCCAGCGGCAGTTCGTCGCCGGGCAAATGGTGGTCGGTGACCAACACGTTGAGCCCGGCCTTTTTCGCCGCGGCCACGCCTTCGACGCTGGAAATGCCGTTGTCCACGGTAATCAGCAGCTGAGGCTGACGCTCCAGGGCCACCGCGACGATTTCCGGGGTCAGGCCGTAGCCGTAGTCGAATCGGTTGGGCACCAGATAGTCGACATGCGCCGCACCCAACAGGCGCAAGCCCAATGTGCCTACAGTACTGGCTGTGGCGCCGTCGGCATCGAAGTCGCCAACGATGAGGATCCGCTGATGCTGCTCGAGCGCGGTCACCAGCAAATCCACCGCTGCCTCGATGCCCTTGAGCTGCTGGAACGGAATCAGCCGCGCCAGGCTTTTATCCAGTTCGGCTTCGGATTGCACGCCCCGCGCTGCGTACAGCCGGGTCAACAGCGGTGGAATATCACCGAGAAATGGCAGGGTGTCGGGCAGCAGGCGAGGTTCGATGCGCATGGGGTGACAGGTGCTTCTCTTCAATACGTAGGATTAAACCGGTGAGGCCGCGACTGATCAGCCGCGTTCGCCCAACAGCCACTGCAACTGGACTTCATGCTGGCCGCGGTCGTCGGTGACGAAAATCGTCCCTTCGCTGATCATCACGTCCCACTTGATCACCCGGGGCATGTCTTTGGCCAGGGTTTCCAGGACTTCCTGAGGGACCGCCGCGATGTTGACGTTTTTCAGGTTCTTGATCGCCGGGATCACCTTGCCTTCCCAGACGCGCAGGCTGCCGTAGGCCAGCAGGCTGGTGCGTTCGGTGCGGCGCGAGCACCAGGTCAGGCGATCGGCGTCCGGTTGACCGACTTCGATCCAGTGCAGGACACGGTCATCCAGGCTTTTTTCCCACAACGCTGGCTCATCCACGTCCGACAGGCCACGGCCGAACGACAGCTGCTCGTTGTACCAGAGGGCGTAGGCCAACAGGCGCACGGTCATGCGCTCTTCGGTTTCCGAAGGGTGGCGGGCGATGGTCTGCTTGACGGACTCGTAGACGCTGCGATCGAGGTCGGTGAGGTTCAGTTCAAACTTGTAGGTCGTGGACGGCTGGGCCATGAACGGGCTTCTTGATACGTGGAAAGGCGGCAAGTCTAACCGATGCAGCCACCAATCAACGAATAGAAGGCGAAGTCCCTTGGGCGCCTGACAGTCGGCTATGTTAAAACTCTGTACTCGCTCAACCTTTGTCCTACAGGAACCCGCATGCCGTCCTCTGCCAAACCGCTCTCAGGTCTGAAAGTCATCGAATTGGGTACCTTGATCGCCGGCCCGTTCGCCTCGCGCATTTGCGCTGAATTCGGTGCCGATGTGGTTAAGGTCGAGTCGCCGGACGGTGGCGATCCTTTGCGCAAATGGCGCAAGTTGTACGAGGGCACCTCGCTGTGGTGGTTCGTCCAGGCACGCAATAAAAAGTCGCTGACGCTGAACCTCAAGCATCCGGACGGCCTGGCGATCCTGAAGAAACTGCTCAGTGAAGCAGACATCCTGATCGAGAACTTCCGCCCCGGCGTACTGGAAAAACTTGGCCTGGGCTGGGAAGTCCTGCATGCCTTGAATCCAAAGCTGGTCATGGTGCGGCTCTCGGGCTTCGGCCAGACCGGCCCGATGAAGGATCAGCCCGGGTTTGGCGCGGTCGGCGAATCCATGGGCGGCCTGCGCTACATTACTGGGTTTGAGGACCGGCCACCGGTGCGCACCGGGATTTCCATCGGTGACTCGATTGCCGCGCTGTGGGGTGTGATCGGTGCCCTGATGGCCCTGCGTCACCGCGAGGTCAATGGCGGTGAGGGCCAAGTGGTGGACGTGGCGTTGTACGAGGCGATCTTCGCCATGATGGAAAGCATGGTGCCGGAGTTCGACGTGTTCGGCTTCATCCGCGAACGTACCGGCAACATCATGCCGGGCATCACACCCTCCTCGATCCACACCAGTGCCGATGGCAAGCATGTGCAGATCGGTGCCAATGGCGATGCGATCTTCAAGCGTTTCATGCTGATCATCGGCCGGGAGGACCTGGCCAACGATCCGCTGCTGGCCAGCAATGACGGCCGGGACAGCCGTCGCGACGAAATCTACGGGGTCATCGATCGCTGGGTCAATTCGCTGCCCCTGGACAGCGTCATCGAGCGCTTGAACCAGGCCGACGTACCGGCCAGCCGAATCTTCAGCGCCGAAGACATGTTCAGCGATCCTCAATACCTGGCCCGGGAAATGTTCCTGCAGGCCAAACTGCCCGATGGCAAGGACTTCAAGATGCCTGGGATCGTGCCGAAACTCTCAGAAACGCCCGGTGATTGCGAATGGGTCGGTCCGCAACTGGGAGAGCACAACGCCCAGGTACTCCAGGAACTTGGCTATGACGCGTCGCAGATCACACAGCTGCGCAAAGACGGGGCCATCTGAGCTCAAGCGTCTGTTTGCGCGACTCATCACGCCCGGCCTGTTGCGGGTCGGGTGGCGGCGCCTGGGCGCGTTGGCGAGCCTGGCCCTGATCCTTACGCTGGCCTCGCCGGTGTCGGCGCAGCCCAAGGAAACCCTGGTCTGGCTGAAACGCGACCTACCGCCGCTGTTCATTTTCGACGGTCCGGAAAAAGGCCAGGGGGTCATCGATCAGTTGCTCCGGCAACTGATCGCCGGCATGCCGCAGTACAAGCACAGCGTGCTGAAGGTCAATCGTGCCCGCGGTTTGCAGATGCTGCACGAACCGGCACTCACCTGCGATGCCGCGCTGAACTGGAGCAAGGAGCGCGAAAGCTGGATCGCCTTTTCCATGCCGGTCTTTCGCGCCATGAGCAATGGCCTGGCGATACGGCGTAACGATCGGGAAGTACTGACGCCATTTCTCAAGGATGGCGAGGTGGACCTGGCGGCCCTGTTGGCCACCGGCAGTGTGACGCTGGGCATTGTTGCCGAACGCAACTATGGCGAGTATCTCGACGGCTTGCTCAAGCAGGCGCCGGGCAAGGTGCTGACGTCGCACTACGGCAACGACGCCCTGGGCAGCCTGTTGCAGATGCAGCGCCTCGGGCGCCTGCAGTTGCTGTTGGGCTATCGCCCGGAGATTCGCTATCAGGCCCAACAACAAGGCATCGCTGAAGATGAACTGCAGTTCTACCCGATTCGTGGCACCGGCAAATACCTGTCAGGCTACATAGGCTGTACCAATACGCCCCAGGGCCGCCAGGCGATCGTCGAGATCAATCAGCTGCTGCGTGCCCTGCCCCGGGATCACTTGAGCGAGGCATACGCTGGCTGGCTCGACCCGCAAAGTCGTAGCGACTACTTGCAAGCGGCCAAGACTTTTTTCGAGCAGCAGGACGGCTACTGACAATTGCCGGGCAAAAAGAAACCCCGAGAAGTGGGGAGACGACTCGGGGTTAAACGTGGTCTTTTCAAGGACCCGTAACGGCAAGCGGCAAGCACCGGAGCACAATGCTTGATCTTGCTGTTACTAGGTCTGACGATGGGGATGCAGGAAGGTTCCCACAACCTGCAATTCAATTTCGACTGGACAGCAGCTTGTCCTGTGCCGCATTGCGCAACGCGGCGATCACACAGGGTTCCAGGCGTCCTTCAGCAATCAGCACGTCGCGGTGCAAGCCGTCGACGACATCCGTCAGCTGACGCTTATCGGTCAACTGCGCCTGATTGAACGCGCGATCGACCACGATGGCGCCGATTTCATTCTTCAAGGTCACCCGGCATTCGCCATGCATGCCTGACGGGGTCAACGTCACCTGGTACGGGCTCAGAGCCTCGCCGAGCAAGAGACTGATACTTTCCATCCGATCACCACTCAATAGTCCGAAAACAAAGTGCCTGGGGCGTGTGTACAGTAAATGACCGCTGGTCCGAGTAGAAAGTTCTGAAGATCAACCTGCGCCTCTGGTCGATAGAGCATGCACGGCGAAGATGACAGGGAAAAAACAACCGCATCACGCCTGTCCGCTTCGGCGACCGGTAGATCGCCATGGGGATCGCTATCGGCAAATGTGGCCTGCAAAAACCACAAAGCCCGTCAGGAGACGGGCTTTGTGGTGTGACAGGGTTTACCTTTTTACAAAGGCTTACCGCGGTTGCCATGCTGGCTCACAAAGGCCTGCACGGCCTTCAGGTCATTCGGCAAGACGGTGCAACGCTCGTCTCTTTCAAACAAATCAGAAAGATGTGCAGGGAGCTCGAGAGCTTTTCCTACACCGGCTTTTTCCACGGCGTCCGGGAATTTGACCGGATGGGCCGTGCCCAGGATCACCATCGGGATATCCAGGCTGCGACGGCATTCCCGTGCGGCCTTGACGCCGATCGCGGTGTGCGGGTCCAGCACTTCGCCGGTCTGTTCATAGACTTCGGCGATGGTTTCGCAGGTTTGCGCATCGTCCACGGCCAGCGAGTCGAACAGTTTGCGCGCTTCGGTCCAGCGCTCCTGCTCGACGCTGAAACCGCCGCCCTGCTTGAAGCTGTCCATCAGCCCGGCAATCGCCGCGCCGTTGCGACCGTGCAGGTCGAACAGCAGGCGCTCGAAGTTCGAGGACACCATGATGTCCATCGACGGCGACAGGGTCGCGTGCAGTGTTTCCTTGACGTACTGGTTGCCGCTCATGAAGCGGTGCAGGATGTCGTTGCGGTTGGTGGCGACGATCAACTGGTTGATCGGCAGGCCCATGTTGCGTGCCAGGTACCCGGCGAAGATGTCGCCAAAGTTACCGGTCGGCACCGAGAACGCCACCGAACGCGCTGGACCGCCCAACTGCAGGGCCGCGTGGAAGTAGTAGACGATCTGGGCCATGATCCGCGCCCAGTTGATCGAGTTTACCGCCACCAGGCGTGTGCCCTTGAGGAAGCCCTGGTCGGCGAAGCTCGCCTTGACCATTTCCTGGCAGTCATCGAAGTTGCCTTCGATGGCGATGTTGTGGATGTTCTCGCCGAAAATGGTCGTCATCTGGCGACGCTGCACTTCGGACACACGGTTGTGCGGGTGCAGGATGAAGATGTCGACGTTTTCGCAGTGCTTGCAGCCTTCGATGGCCGCCGAGCCGGTATCGCCGGAAGTGGCGCCGACGATCACCACGCGCTCGCCGCGCTTTTCCAGCACGTAGTCGAGCAGGCGACCGAGCAGTTGCAGGGCGAAGTCCTTGAATGCCAGGGTCGGGCCGTGGAACAGCTCCAGCACCCATTCGTTGCCGTTCAGCTGACGCAGCGGTGCGACGGCGCTGTGGGCAAACACACCGTAGGTTTCTTCAAGGATCTTTTTGAAATCGGCATCTGGAATGCTGCCGGTGACGAACGGGCGCATAACGCGAAAAGCCAGCTCGTGATACGGCAGGCCGGCCCAGGAAGCGATTTCTTCCTGGGTGAAACGTGGCAGGTTTTCCGGGACGTACAGACCGCCGTCGGTGGCAAGACCTGCCAGCAGGACGTCTTCGAAATTCAGGGCCGGTGCCTGGCCGCGGGTACTGATGTAGCGCATAGGGGCAAACCTTCGGTTTGAGCTTTGAGCTTCAAGCTATAAGCGACAAGTTAAAGCTGAACTGCTTTCATCTTGCCGCTTGGGGCTTACAGCTCGCCGCTGTTTTAATTTAGTTCAGGTGCTCGACGCGGATCCGGACTACCGGACCGACCACACCCGCCAAGGCTTCCAAAGCGGCGATGGCGTCGTTGATACGCTGCTCCACCACACGGTGGGTCAGCAGGATCATCGGTACCAGGCCATCGTGCTCCTCGGCTTCCTTCTGCATGATCGACTCGATGTTGATGCCACGCTCGGACAGGATGCTGCCCACCTGGGCCAGGACGCCCGGATGATCCTTGGCCTGGATCCGCAGGTAGTACGCGCTTTCGCAGGCTTCGATCGGCAGGATCGGGTGCGCCGACAGCGAATCCGGCTGGAAGGCCAGGTGCGGTACACGGTTTTCCGGATCCGAGGTCATGGCGCGAACCACGTCGACCAAGTCGGCGATCACCGACGAAGCGGTCGGCTCCATGCCGGCACCCGCACCGTAGAACAACGTCGAACCGGCGGCGTCGCCGTTGACCATCACCGCGTTCATCACGCCGTTGACGTTGGCGATCAGGCGATCGGCCGGGATCAGCGTCGGGTGCACGCGCAGTTCGATACCGGCCGCGGTGCTGCGCGCCACGCCCAGGTGCTTGATGCGGTAACCCAACGCTTCGGCGTAGTTCACGTCAGCGGTGGTCAGCTTGGTGATGCCTTCGGTGT
Source organism: Pseudomonas sp. NPDC087336 (assembly GCF_044744285.1). Taxonomy (NCBI): domain Bacteria; kingdom Pseudomonadati; phylum Pseudomonadota; class Gammaproteobacteria; order Pseudomonadales; family Pseudomonadaceae; genus Pseudomonas; species Pseudomonas sp. NPDC087336. The sequence continues at coordinate 13,619 of NZ_JBIUYA010000050.1, forward strand.
AGGCCTTGTCGAACTGCAGCGGGATGCCGAAGGCAATCGACGCCAGGATCGTCAGCTTGTGCGCCGCATCGATGCCTTCGACATCGAAGGTCGGGTCGGCTTCGGCGTAGCCCAGGGCTTGCGCTTCGGCCAACACGTCTTCGAAGGTCCGGCCTTTCTCGCGCATCTCGGTGAGAATGAAGTTGCCGGTGCCGTTGATGATACCGGCCACCCAGTTGATGCGGTTGGCGGACAGGCCTTCACGGATCGCCTTGATCACAGGGATGCCGCCAGCCACGGCCGCTTCGAACGCGACAATCACGCCCTTCTCGCGTGCCTTGGCGAAAATTTCATTACCGTGAACGGCGATAAGCGCCTTGTTCGCGGTGACCACATGCTTGCCATTCTCGATGGCCTTGAGTACCAGCTCGCGGGCAACGGTGTAGCCGCCCATCAGCTCTATGACGATGTCGATCTCAGGGTTCGTGGCCACTTCGAAGACATCGGTGGTAATCGCAATACCGGTCGTTTGGAACTGAGGCTTTGGCGTGCGCATGGCAATTTGTGCCACTTCGATTCCACGCCCGGCACGACGAGCAATTTCCTCGGCGTTGCGCTGAAGTACGTTGAAGGTACCGCCACCGACGGTCCCTAACCCACAGATGCCTACTTTGACCGGTTTCACTGTGAACTCCCCATAAAACGGCCGACTCGAGGCCGGCCGTGAAAACAGCCGCATGCTCGCGGCTCACTATTGATGGCCCGACTGAGCTGCCGTCGGACCACACTCGTCAAAGGCTGACTCGTATTACTTTGCGCTCAGCGCCAGTTTGGCGACTTGTGGCGCCGGCTGGTAGCCCGGAATGACCTGGCCGTCCGCCAAAACGATGGCCGGTGTGCCATTCACGCCAATCGACTGGCCGAGGGCGAACTGCTTGGATACCGGGTTATCGCACTTGGCGGCCTTGATTTCCTTGCCGTCGACCATCTTGTCCATGGCCGCTTTCTTGTCCTTGGAGCACCAGACCGCCTGCAGCTGCTCGTCACCCGGCGAACCCAGGCCCTGGCGCGGGAACGCAACGTAGCGCACTTCGATGCCGCGCTTGTTCAGTTCAGGCACTTCGGCATGCAGTTTATGGCAGTACGGGCAGGTGGTGTCGGTGAACACGGTGATGTGCGACTTGGTTTCACCAATGGCCGGGTACACCACGGTTTCGGCGACAGGGATGGCGTTGACCAGTTTGGAAACGCCCAGGCGCTCGGTCTTCTCTGTCAGGTTGATCGGCTTGCCGTCCTTGAGCTGGAACATGTAACCCTGGACGACGTACTGGCCGTCGGCGCTGGCGTAGAGCACGCGGCTGCCTTGCAGCTTGACTTCGTACAGACCGGGCAGAGGACTGGCGGAAATGCTTTCCACCGGCACTTCGAGCTGGAGGTTTTCCAGGCTTTTACGAATGGCTTTATCGGCCGCGTCATCGGCGACGGCAAAGGTGCTGACCAACGCAATGGCGGCGGCGGCGAAAATCTGGGTCAGACGCATGAGATCTCCTGAAGACGGACAAATGGAACGCTCAGAACGCCCGTGCCGAAACACCGGGTCATAAACGCCCATCGTGCAAACCGGCAAAGCCTACCACATAAGGCTCGTGTGGCCGAATGCACCTGTCGCAAGACATTTTTGAGAACACCGACATCCCTGTGGGAGCGAGCTTGCTCGCGATAGCGGTGTGTCAGGCGACATTAAAATTGGATGTGCTGGCCTCATCGCGAGCAAACTCGCTCCCACAGGGTTTTCGGTCAACCCCGCGGATGGTGTTTGGCGTGCAAATCCTGCAAACGCGCCCGCGCAACGTGAGTGTAGATTTGGGTAGTCGACAGGTCGCTGTGGCCGAGCAGCATTTGCACCACCCGCAAATCGGCGCCGTGGTTGAGCAAATGCGTAGCGAAGGCATGGCGCAATGTATGTGGTGACAGCGACTTGCCGATCCCGGCGACCTTGGCCTGATGCTTGATCCGGTGCCAGAACGTCTGGCGGGTCATCTGCTCGCCGCGCTGACTGGGGAACAACACATCGCTCGGCCGGCCGCCTAGTAGTTCGCCACGACCATCGCGCAGATAGCGTTCAACCCAGACGATCGCCTCCTCGCCCATCGGCACCAGCCGCTCCTTGCTGCCCTTGCCCATCACCCGCAACACGCCCTGACGCAGGTTGACCTGCTCCAGCGTCAGGCTGATCAGCTCCGTCACCCGCAGGCCGCAGGCGTAAAGCACTTCGAGCATGGCCCGGTCGCGCTGGCCGATGGCTTCGCTCAGGTCCGGTGCTTTCAGCAGCGCTTCCACATCAGCTTCCGACAAGGACTTGGGCAACGGCCTGCCCAGTTGCGGCATATCGATGCGCAACGTCGGATCGACAGCGATCAGCTTTTCCCGCAGCAGATAGCGATAGAAGCCGCGCACGCCAGAGAGAAATCTGGCCGTTGAACGGGGCTTGTAGTTTTGCTCCAGGCGCCAGGCCAGGTGATCGAGGATCAATTCGCGCCCGGCGTTGAGCAACTCCAGGCCTTTTTCCTGCAGCCAGCCATTGAACAGGGCCAGATCGCTTCGATAGGCATCGCGGGTGTTATCGGAAAGACCTTTCTCAAGCCACAGCGCGTCGAGAAACTGGTCTATCAAGGGATGATCGATGGCAGGCATAAAGACTCAGGCAAGGCCGACAGTACGGCCTGGGAAGATAAATCGCAGGCAACAAAAAAGCAGCCCGTAGGCTGCTTTTTTCTGCATCGGAAGCTGGACTTAAGCCAGTTTTTCCTTGATGCGAGCTGCTTTACCCGACAGGTCACGCAGGTAGTACAGCTTGGCTTTACGTACGTCACCGCGACGCTTGACAGCCATGCTGTCGATTTGCGGGGAGTAGGTCTGGAAAGTACGCTCTACGCCAACACCGTTGGAGATCTTACGCACGGTGAATGCACTGTTTACGCCGCGGTTACGCTTGGCGATTACAACGCCTTCGAACGCTTGCAGACGCGAACGGTCGCCTTCCTTCACTTTCACCTGAACGACAATGGTGTCGCCCGGGGCAAAGGTAGGGATCTCTTTGGTCATCTGCTCTGCTTCGAGTGCAAGGATGATTTTGTTAGTCATGCTGTGCTCCTAAGGTAAATCGTCGGATCTACCATCGATACGAAGTTAACTATCGTCCCGCTCGCGGATGTATTCCTCGAGCAGCTTCTTCTCTTCTCCAGAAAGCGAGCGGCTTTCCAGAAGATCGACGCGTCGTTCAAAGGTCCGACCAAGGGACTGCTTTAAACGCCAACGCCGGATGTGCGCGTGATTGCCACTTAGCAATACGTCGGGAACACGCTGATCCGCATACACCTCCGGTCGGGTGTAGTGCGGGCAATCCAGCAAACCATCCGTAAAGGAATCTTCCTCGGCGGAGTCCGCATGCCCTAAAGCTCCAGGCAGCAGTCGTGTAACCGCATCGATCAGGACCATCGCCGGCAGCTCGCCGCCAGACAGTACATAGTCGCCAATCGACCACTCTTCATCGACATGAGCATCAATAAAACGCTCGTCAATGCCTTCATAACGACCGGCAATCAGGATCAATGCATCCAGATTCGCCAACTCGCGTACCGCCGACTGAGTCAGTTGACGGCCTTGGGGGGACAGGTAAATCACCTTCGCTCCCTCCCCGGCGACTGCCTTGGCCTCAACCAGAGCATCTTCCAGGGGCTTGATCTTCATCACCATGCCCGGACCACCGCCAAAAGGGCGATCATCCACAGTGTGGTGTCGATCCGTCGTGTAGTCTCGCGGATTCCAACAGGTGAGCTGCAACAGCCCCTGTTTCACCGCCCGACTGGTGATGCCGTACTCGCTGATGGCGGAGAACATCTCGGGAAACAAACTGATCACTTCTACGCGCAAGTTAGCCACGCTTAGAAATCCGCATCCCAATCCACCTTCATCTCGCCCGCGACCAGGTCGATGGCCAACACGCATTGCTCGGTATAGGGCAACAGGCGTTCGCGATCATCCAGGCTGCCAGCGCAAGGCTTGACCACCATTACATCATTCGAGCCGGTCTCCAGCAGGTGATCGATCTTCCCGAACAGTTGTCCGAGGGTGTCGATGACCTTGAGACCTTCCAGCTGGTACCAGTAGTACTCGCCGTCGGTCAGTTCAGGGAACAGGTTGCGTGGCACGCAGATCTCATAACCGGCCAGAAGACGAGCTTCTTCACGATCATCGAGACCCTTGAGCTTTGCGACCAGGAACTTGTCGTTCCCGCGTCCGCTGACCAGCTCTACCTGCTTTACATTGCCGTCACGCTTGAGCGTCCAGGTTTTGTAATCCAGCAGGTTCTTAATCGGATCAGTAAAGGAATACACCTTCACTTCGCCGCGAACGCCGTGAACCGAGTAAATCTTGCCGATAACGATCAAATCATCAGCAGCAGCTGGCGTCGCGTTCATATTGCTCAGGCCGCAGCCTTAGCAGATTCCTTCAACAACTGAGCAACGCGCTCAGAAGGTTGTGCACCAACGCTCAGCCAGTAGGCTACGCGCTCTTGGTTCACGGACAGACGAACTTCTTGACCACGAGCAACAGGGTTGAAGAAGCCAACCTGTTCCTTGTGCGAACCGTCGCGCGGGTTGCGGCTGTCGGTTACGGTCAAGTGGTAAAACGGGCGCTTTTTGGAGCCGCCAAGGGCAAGACGGATTGTTAGCATGTGAACATCGTTCCTGTAGTCGGTGCTGCAAATCTAAAGGCACAGCGGGCATAGGTGCCCGAAAGGCCGCATATTCTAAGGAATATCCGGACTTTTGCAAATGACTTTTTCCGGCTGCCTTTCGGCTGCCATCCAGATTTGCTATAGAGCCGTCGGTAAAAACGGCCGGTCAGCTCCCGCCAAGTGCGGGTTTGCTGTGAATCCCACGTCCGTGTGGGGCAGCGCCGACATGACTGCCGGCGCGAATTCTTTACATTTTCGGCATGCCGCCGCCGGGCAACATACCGCCCATGCCGCGCATCATCTTGGCCATTCCGCCTTTGGCGGAGAATTTCTTCATCATCTTCTGCATCTGCTTGTGCTGCTTGATCAAGCGACCGATGTCCTGCACCTGGGTGCCGGAGCCCATGGCGATACGGCGCTTGCGCGAACCGCTGATCAGCTCAGGGTCACGGCGCTCGGCCGGGGTCATGGAGTTGATGATGGCTTCCATCTGCTTGAACTGTTTCTCTGCCGCGCTCTGGGCGTTGCCCATCTGCGCCAGGTTCACACCGCCCATGTTCGGCAGCTTGTCCATGAGGCCGCCGAGGCCGCCCATGTTCTTCATCTGTTGCAGCTGGTCACGGAAGTCTTCGAGGTCGAAGCCCTTGCCCTTCTTCAGCTTCTTGGCCAGCTTGTCGGCCTTGTCCTTGTCGAGGGTCGCTTCCGCCTGCTCGATGAGGCTGAGCACGTCGCCCATGCCGAGGATGCGCGAGGCGATACGCTCGGGGTGGAACGGGTCGAGCGCTTCGCTCTTCTCGCCCATACCGATGAACTTGATCGGCTTGCCGGTGATGGCTCGCACCGAGAGGGCGGCACCGCCACGGGCGTCGCCGTCGACCTTGGTCAGGATCACGCCGGTCAGTGGCAGCGCATCGCCGAATGCCTTGGCCGTGTTGGCGGCATCCTGGCCGGTCATGGCGTCGACCACGAACAATGTTTCGACCGGGTTGATCGCGGCATGCAGCGCCTTGATCTCGCCCATCATCTCTTCATCGATGTGCAGGCGACCGGCGGTATCGACGATCACCACGTCGATGAATTTGAGTTTTGCTTCTTTAATAGCCGCTTGCGCGATCGCGACCGGCTTCTGGCTCAGGTCGGACGGGAAGAAGGTAACGCCGACTTCACCCGCGAGCATTTCCAGCTGCTTGATCGCCGCTGGACGATAAACGTCCGCCGATACGACCATGACCGACTTTTTCTTGCGCTCTTTAAGGAAGCGCGCAAGTTTGCCGGCGGTGGTGGTTTTACCAGCACCCTGCAAACCGGCCATCAGGATGACCGCTGGCGGCACGGCACTCAGGTTCAGGTCTTCGTTGGCCGCGCCCATCAGGCTTTCGAGTTCGGCCTGGACGATCTTCACGAAGGCCTGGCCCGGCGTCAGGCTGCGCGACACCTCGGTGCCGACAGCGCGTTCCTTGACCGAATTGACGAAGTCCTTGACCACCGGCAGGGCGACGTCGGCTTCGAGCAACGCCATGCGCACTTCGCGCAGGGTGTCTTTGATGTTGTCCTCGGTCAGCTTGGCCTTGCCGGTGACGTGGCGCAGCGTCTGCGAGAGACGGTCGGTTAAGTTTTCAAACATTGCGCGATCCTTTCAGGCCCTGTGTAGACCGGGATAATGGCGGCCCAGACCGGACTAAACATGTGCTCGGCGAGCCTGCGGCGTGGGCAGGTCGCGGATTATAGCGAAGACTGCGTCTGGCGGACACCTCGCACTTTCGTGTCGCGTGGGTTCTATGCCAAACTCAGCGACTTTCGGGCTTGCCTAACAGGACTTATGCTCCCCTTGTCACCCAGTTTGCTTACTACTCTCGCCGCCGCCTGCTTATATGCCGCTGCGACTTTCTATCAAGGCACTCGCCTGGCCACCGGCGCCAAGGCCAACAAGCGCCTGCTGGTTACGCTCGGCGTGCTTGCGGTGCTGGCCCACAGCGCCAGCCTTGTCACCCACCTGCTGACGCCGATTGGCCTGGGCCTGGACTTTTTCAGCGCCGCCAGCCTGATTGCCGCCGCGGTCATCGCCCTGACGCTGCTGGCCTGCTCACGGATTCCGGTGGAGAACCTGCTGCTCCTGCTGTTCCCCCTGGGCGCGTTGACCGCGCTATTGGCGCAGTTCGCCCCCGCCGGCACCGTGCAGATCATCGACGAAGCGCCAGGCATTCTCGCCCACATCCTGTTGTCGATCCTCGCCTACGGCATGTTCACCATCGCTGTGTTCCAGTCGTTGCTGCTGCTGCTCCAGGATCATCAACTCAAGCACAAGCACCCGTCCGGGCTGATCAAGAACTTCCCGCCGCTGCAAACCATGGAAAGCCTGCTGTTCGGTTTCCTCTGGGCCGGCTGGACGCTGCTGTCGCTATCGCTGATCTCCGGCTGGCTGTTCGTCGACAACCTGTTCGCCCAGCACCTGGTGCACAAGACCCTGCTGGCCTGCCTGGCCTGGATCGTCTTCAGCGTGCTGCTCTGGGGCCGTAACCGCCTTGGCTGGCGCGGCCACAAGGCCATCCGCTGGACGCTGGCCGGCTTCTGCCTGTTGATGCTGGCGTATTTCGGCAGCAAGCTGGTTCGTGAATACATCCTGCACATCTGACGGGCGGCAATAATGGACGACTTGCCCATAGGGCCGATGCTTGCAGTAGTGGCCTTGCTGATCTTGTGGTCGGGCCTGTTTACTGCGATAGAAGCCGCGCAGCAGCACTTGCTGGCCCAGCGCACAGCCTCGCGCGCAAGCGACAAACCGCTGGCCAAACTGAGTTTCCCCCTGGTCAGCCTGATTTTCTGCAATACCCTGTGCCGCGCCCTGGTGCTGGTCATCTGCACTTTGCTGGCGATTTTCACCTGGGCTGAAAACGGCCCGTGGCTGGCGAGCCTGGGCGCTGGCGCCCTGCTGTTGATCCTGGCCGACTACCTGCCCCGCGCCCTCGCAGTTCGTCATCCGGACGCGATCCTGGCCTTGGGCAACAACTTGTTGCCCATACCCCTGAAGCTTATTTACCCGGCGGCATGGCTGCTCAACGCCATCAGCCAATGGCTGCTGCGCCCGTTCGCCCGCAAAGCCAACGTCGTGCAACAGAGCGAAGACGAGCCAGTGCAACTGCGGCACGACCCTCAAGGCCATCACGAGCATGCCGTCAGCCGCCCACACGCGCTGCCGGGCATCCATGCGCTGGACAACATCACGGTCAACGACATTCTGGTGCCACGCAGCGAAGTCGACGGGATCAACCTCGACGACCCGATCGAAGACATCATCGAGCAACTGCGCCACAACCAGCGCACGCGCCTGCCGGTATTCCACAGCGACATCAACCAGGTCGAAGCAGTGCTCAATACCCGGCAAATCGCCCATTTGCTCCCCGACGCAAGCCTGACCCTGGAAGCGTTGCTGGCGGCCTGTCGCGAACCCTATTTCGTCCCTGAAAGCACCCCGTTGCAATTGCAACTGCTGAACTTCCACAAGCAACAGCGGCGCCTGGGCATGGTGGTCGACGAGTACGGCGAGGTATTGGGCATCGTCACCCTGGAAGACATTCTCGAAGAAATCGTCGGCGAATTTGAAAGCCAGCAAAGCCAGGACAACCCGCACATCCATCCACAGGCCGATGGCCGCCTGGTAATCGACGGCGCCGCCTCGATCCGCGATCTGAACAAGAGCCTGGGCTGGCACCTGCCCAGCGATGGCCCGAAAACCCTGAACGGCCTGGTGACCGAAGCGTTGGAAACCATCCCGGACTGTCCGGTATGCCTGAAAATCGGCCGCTATCGGCTGGAAATCCTCGAGACCGAGGACAACCGTGTCACTCGGGTATTGATTTGGCATACCAACCCGACTCCCAGTGCTTTACCTACCCACTAGATTTGCACTTGTTGAATCGTTAGCCACCTTCCTATAATCGAGCCGCTTACCCAAGCCTCGCCGCCCCGTGCTTACCCCGCACACCGCAAGTTCCGGCCTGACCATCAGAAACGTCCGCTACAAACCGACGACTGCTCCTACCGGGAGCATCGACCCGCGCCAGCACCCACATCCCTGGGTAATCGACCATAATAATTCGCTCCACTGGGGCACATGACTGTCAGGGATTACCGCATGACGACCAGCACGACTTATAGCGACTCCACGCCCGCACAACCGGTGAACTCCGCCACCCGCGTGGCCACCGCGAGCTTCATCGGCACAGCCATCGAGTTCTACGACTTCTATGTGTACGCCACCGCCGCCGCGCTGGTGATTGGCCCGGTGTTCTTTCCCCAGACCTCCGGCACGGCGCAGATGCTCTCGGCCTTCCTCACGTTCGGCATCGCCTTCCTTGCACGACCGCTGGGTTCGGCGCTGTTCGGGCACTTTGGCGACCGCATCGGCCGCAAATCGACCCTGGTCGCCTCCCTGCTGCTGATGGGCGTGTGCACCACGCTGATCGGCGTGCTCCCGGGTTACGACAGCATCGGCGCCTGGGCACCGATCCTGCTGTGCGTGCTGCGTTTCGGCCAAGGCCTGGGACTGGGCGGCGAATGGGGCGGCGCCGCCTTGCTCGCCACCGAGAATGCGCCCAAGGGCAAGCGCGCCTGGTTCGGCATGTTCCCGCAGCTGGGCCCATCCATCGGCTTTCTCGCGGCCAACGGCCTGTTCCTGACCTTGGCCATGGCGCTGGATGATGAACAGTTCCGTGCCTGGGGCTGGCGGATACCCTTCCTGCTCAGCGCCGCGCTGGTGATGGTCGGCCTGTACGTGCGCCTCAAACTTCACGAAACACCGGTGTTCGCCAACGCAATGGCTCGCCAGGAACGGGTGAAGATCCCGCTGGTGGAGCTGTTCAGCCAATACTGGGTGCCGGTGTTGCTGGGGGCTGGCTCGATGGTGGTGTGCTATGCGCTGTTCTACATTTCGACCGTGTTTTCGCTGAGTTACGGCGTGGCGACGCTCGGCTACAGCCGCGAAACCTTCCTCGGCCTGCTGTGTTTCGCGGTGCTGTTCATGGCCGCTGCCACACCGCTCTCAGCCTTGGCCAGTGACCGTTTCGGGCGCAAACCGGTGCTGATAATCGGCGGCGTGCTGGCGATCCTGTCGGGCTTTCTGATGGAGCCGCTGCTGACCCAGGGTTCGACCTGGGGCGTGGCGCTGTTTCTGTGCATCGAACTGTTTCTGATGGGCGTGACCTTCGCGCCGATGGGCGCGCTGCTGCCAGAGCTGTTTCCGACCCACGTGCGATACACCGGCGCTTCGGCGGCCTACAACCTGGGCGGGATCGTCGGGGCATCGGCGGCACCGTTCTTCGCGCAGAAACTGGTAGCGATGGGGGGACTGGGTTATGTCGGCGGGTATGTATCAGGGGCGGCGGTGCTGAGCCTGATTGCCGTGCTGTGCCTTAAAGAGACGCGCAATAACGACCTGAATCGGGTTGCCTGAGTAAGATCGTTCCCACGCTCTGCGTCACTAGTGTCCGGTAAACATGTTTCATAGCTGAAGGCTGCCTTGGGCAGCCTTCAGCTTTTCTCGCTTTTGCCT
>NZ_JBIUYA010000051.1:0-22984 GCF_044744285.1 Pseudomonas sp. NPDC087336
AGTCCGAAAAGTCTGATTATGGCTGACAAGCGCCAACAGCAAGGGGGAGCAAGCTCCCCCTTCGGTTTTTACCGGACACTAGTGACGCAGAGCGTAGGAACGATCGTAGCGGGCGGTTCAGCCAATGCTGATCGGCGGCAGCTCGGTCAAGGTCACCGACTGTTGCTTGCGCGGCGCCAGGATCTGCGCCTCGCCGTCCACCACCAGCTCATCGCGCTGGTTGAACACGCGCGTGGCGATGCGCACACGAAACTTCGGCAGTTTCTCGAGGATTTCCAGGCGCACCGTCAGGGTGTCGCCAATCTTCACCGGCTTCTGAAAGCTCATCTGCTGGCCTATGTAGATAGTGCCCGGCCCAGGCAGCTCGCAGGCTACCGCGGCACTGATCAGTGCACCGCTGAACATGCCGTGGGCGATACGCTCCTTGAACATGGTGCTGGCGGCGTATTCGGCGTCCAGGTGCACCGGGTTGTGATCGCCCGACATCGCGGCGAACAGCTGGATATCGCGCTCTTCAACGGTTTTGCTGAAGCTGGCGGTCTGGCCGACTTCGAGATCTTCGTAAGGGGTGTTGGTAACCTGGGTCATGTCTCTGGATTCCTGTGACGAATTAAAAAATTCACAAAAAACTATTCGGTTCGGTGTGGCCGGGGACTGCTCAACGCCTGGTTGATCCAGGCCAACAGGTCGCTCGTCACTTCATCACGGTTGATGTCGTTGAACAGTTCGTGCCGTGCCTGCGGGTAAACGGTCAGTTGCAAGCTCTGGCTGCCAGCCTCGCGTAACGCGTTGGCCAGATCCTTCAGACGTTTGCCCTCACTCACCGGATCACATTCGCCGCCGATCACCAGCAGCGGCAGGCCCGGATCGATCTGGGCGAGATTGGACGCTTTGCTGATTTGCTGCAACCCGCCGAGCAAATCGATCCACAGTTGGTTGGTACAGCGAAAGCCGCACAGCGGATCGTTGGCGTACAGGTCGACTTCCACCGGGTCACGGCTGAGCCAGTCGAAGCGGGTACGCGCCGGTTTGAATTTTTTGTTGAACGAGCCGAACGACAGCCATTCGATCAGGGCGCTACGCCCCTTGGGGCCCTGGCGCAGGCGTTCGACACGAGCGATTTGGCGGGCCGCGCGATAAAGGGCCACGGGCTGGAAGTTCGAACCGCTGAGAATGGCCCCCTGCAGGCTGGCGCTGTGGTGCAACAGATAGGCCTGGGCGATGTAGCTGCCCATGCTGTGCCCCAACAGCACGATGGGCACCCCGGGGTGCTGTTGGCCGATGTGCTGGTTGAGGCACGCCAGGTCACCCACCACTTTGGCCCAGCCGTCTTCGTCGGCGAAATGGCCCAGCGTCCCGTTTTCGGCAGTTTTGCCATGTCCACGCTGGTCGGGTGCGTAGACGCCGTAGCCCTGTTCGCAGAGTTTTCCCGCCAGGCGCGCATAGCGGCTGCTGTGTTCTGCCATGCCGTGAGCCAGCAAAATCACGGCCTTGAGCCCGCCAGCAGGCAGCCACTGGTTGACGAAGAGGCGGCTGCGGTCACTGGTGGTCAGCCAGAACGTGTCGTGGATCATGGCGATTCCTTTCCATGCAGGGGGCGCGAGGTGGTTGCATTGTATAGCGCATAACGCCGCTGGCATCAGCCCACGCCACGGCGGGAAGATTCACACGATCAATGACGCATTGGCCCATATTTGCCTGATTCACCATAGCTGCTAGTGTCCGTGAAGCTCCGCGTTCTGTTGTCGAGAAATGGCAGATCAGCGGCCCCGGATAGGTTCAGGTAAAGAGGACAAAAACAATGCAACCTGATTTCTGGAATGACAAACGCCCGGCCGGCGTACCCCTGGACATTGATGTCGCTGAATACAAGTCGGTCATCGAGGTGTTCGAGCGTTCCTGCAAGAAGTTCGCGGATCGCCCGGCATTCAGCAACATGGGTGTCACCCTGACCTACGCCGAACTGGAACGCCACAGCGCAGCGTTCGCCGGTTACCTGCAAGCCCACACCGACCTGGTGCCGGGGGATCGCATCGCGGTGCAGATGCCCAACGTCCTGCAATACCCGATCGCCGTGTTCGGCGCCTTGCGCGCCGGGCTGATCGTGGTCAACACCAACCCGTTGTACACCGCGCGGGAGATGCGTCATCAGTTCAAGGACTCCGGTACCCGGGCACTGGTGTACCTGAACATGTTCGGGGCCAAAGTCCAGGAGGTGCTGCCGGACACCGACATCCAGTACCTGATCGAAGCGAAGATGGGCGACCTGATGCCCGCCGCCAAGGGCTGGCTGGTCAATACGCTGGTGAGCAAGGTGAAGAAAATGGTCCCGGCCTATTCCTTGCCCCAGGCCATTTCCTTCAAAAGCGCCTTGCACCAGGGCAAAGGGAAGAGCATCAAGCCGCTGAACGCCGGCCTCAAGGATATTGCGGTGCTGCAATACACCGGCGGTACCACCGGCCTGGCCAAGGGGGCGATGCTGACCCACGGTAACCTGGTGGCGAACATGCAGCAGGCGCGGGCCTGCCTCAGCCAGTTCACGGCCGACGGCCAGGCGCTGCTGCGCGAAGGCCAGGAGGTGATGATTGCACCGCTGCCGCTGTACCACATCTATGCGTTCACGGCCAATTGCATGTGCATGATGGTGACCGGCAACCACAACGTGCTGATCACCAATCCGCGGGACATTGGCGGGTTCATCAAGGAGCTGAAAAACTGGCGGTTCTCGGCATTGCTCGGGCTCAACACGCTGTTTGTCGCGCTGATGGACCACCCGGACTTCAAGACCCTCGACTTCTCCAGCCTCAAGCTCACCAACTCCGGCGGCACCGCGCTGGTCAAGGCCACGGCCGAGCGCTGGGAGCAGTTGACCGGTTGCCGCATCACCGAAGGTTACGGCTTGACCGAAACCTCGCCGGTGGCCTGCACCAACCCGTATGGCGACCAGTCGCGCATCGGCACGGTCGGCCTGCCGGTGCCGGGCACCACGTTGAAGGTCATCAACGACGAAGGTGTCGAACAGCCTTTGGGCGAGCGGGGAGAGCTGTGCATCAAGGGCCCGCAGATCATGAAGGGCTACTGGCAGAAACCCGAAGCGACCAACGAAGTGCTGGATGCCGAGGGCTGGTTCAAGTCTGGCGACATTGCGGTGATCGACCCGGACGGCTTTGTGCGCATCGTCGATCGTAAGAAGGACATGATCATCGTCTCGGGTTTCAACGTGTACCCGAACGAAATCGAAGACGTGGTCATGGCTCACCCAAAAGTCGCCAACTGCGCGGTGATCGGGGTACCGGACGAGCGTTCGGGCGAGGCGGTGAAGTTGTTCGTGGTGGCCCGTGAGGCGGGGGTCAGCCTGGAAGAGCTGAAGGCCTACTGCAAGGAAAACTTCACGGCGTACAAAGTGCCCAAGCACATCGTCTTGCGAGAATCGTTGCCGATGACGCCGGTGGGCAAGATTCTGCGGCGGGAGTTGCGGGATATCGCATAAGCGTTTCAAAGCCCCGAATTTCGGGGCTTTCAGCGACATATAGGTTTTTTGCTCTAAAATGACCAGCTAGTGTTCTTGAGTCATAAAAGTGACCGTAGAGGCTGCTTTTGGCTCTAGTCGACCCAATTTAAAGCTGCTACTCTCGGCGCGCTTTGTGACTTCTCGGCCTAGTAAAAAGCCAGACTCACCTATAGACAAACACCAATAATAATCGCATCAAATGCGGTGTTGAATTCGCGTTGCTGAGGAGTGGGCTTCCATGATCGAAGACTTTTGGAAGGATAAGTACCCAGCTGGAATTGCTGCCGACATCAATCCAGACGAGTACCCGAATATTCAGGCAGTGTTGAAGCAGTCCTGCCAACGCTTCGCCAACAAACCGGCATTCAGCAACCTGGGCAGGACAATCACCTACGGTGAGCTGTACGAATTGTCCGGTGCCTTTGCCGCTTACCTGCAACAGCATACCGATTTGCAGCCGGGCGATCGAATCGCCGTGCAACTGCCGAACGTGTTGCAGTACCCGGTTGCCGTCTTCGGTGCCATCCGCGCCGGCTTGATCGTGGTCAACACCAACCCGCTGTACACCGCACGGGAGATGGAACACCAGTTCAACGACTCCGGTGCCAAAGCCCTGGTTTGCCTGGCCAACATGGCGCACCTGGCGCAAACCGTGGTGCCGAAAACCGGGGTCAAGCACGTGATCGTCACGGAAGTGGCGGACCTGCTGCCACCGCTCAAGCGTCTGCTGATCAACAGCGTGATCAAGTACGTGAAGAAGATGGTGCCGGCCTATCACTTGCCCAAAGCCGTCAAGTTCAACGACGTGCTGAGCAAAGGCCATGGCCAGCCCGTGACCGAAGCCAGCCCGGCCAGCAGCGATGTGGCTGTGCTGCAATACACCGGCGGCACCACCGGCGTGGCCAAGGGTGCGATGCTGACCCACCGCAACCTGGTGGCTAATATGCTGCAGTGCAAGGCGCTGATGGGCTCCAACCTCAATGAAGGCTGCGAGATCCTGATTACGCCGCTGCCGCTGTACCACATCTATGCCTTCACCTTCCATTGCATGGCGATGATGCTGATCGGCAACCACAACATCCTGATCAGCAACCCGCGCGACCTGCCGGCAATGGTCAAGGAATTGTCGAAGTGGAAGTTCAGCGGTTTCGTCGGCCTCAATACCCTGTTCGTGGCCCTGTGCAACAACGAAGGCTTCCGCAAGCTGGATTTCTCGGCGCTGAAAGTCACCCTGTCCGGCGGCATGGCCCTGCAACTGGCCGCGGCGGAACGCTGGAAAGCCGTCACCGGTTGCGCCATCTGCGAAGGTTACGGCATGACCGAAACCAGCCCGGTGGCCACGGTCAACCCGATCCAGAACATCCAGATCGGCACCATCGGCATTCCGGTGCCGTCGACCCTGTGCAAAATCGTCAACGACGCCGGTGTCGAGCAGCCGATGGGCGAAATCGGCGAGCTCTGTGTGAAAGGTCCACAGGTCATGAAGGGCTACTGGCAGCGCCAGGAAGCCACCGATGAAATCCTCGACAGCGAAGGCTGGTTGAAGACCGGCGACATCGCGCTGATCCAGCCCGATGGCTACATGCGCATTGTCGATCGCAAGAAAGATATGATCCTGGTGTCCGGTTTCAACGTGTACCCAAATGAGCTCGAAGACGTGCTGGCGACCCTGCCGGGCGTGCTTCAATGTGCGGCCATTGGTGTGCCTGACGAGAAATCGGGGGAGGCGATCAAGATATTCATCGTCGCCAAGCCGGGCGTGACCCTGACCAAGGAACAGGTGATGGAGCACATGCGAGCCAACGTCACCGGCTACAAGGTTCCGAAAGCCGTGGAGTTCCGCGATGCGCTGCCGACCACCAATGTCGGCAAGATCCTGCGTCGTGAACTGCGTGATGAAGAGTTAAAGAAGATCAACGGGAAGAAAACCGCCGCGTAACAAAAAAGCCCCGCAGATGCGGGGCTTTTTCTGATCGTTCCCACGCTCTGCGTGGTAACGCATCCCGGGACGCTCTGCGTCCCAGCATCGGACGCTCTGCGTCCCAGCATCGGACGCTCTGCGTCCGGGGCGGCATTCCCACGCAGAGCATGGGAACGATCAGGGCAGAGCGGGGAGTTATTGGCGAAACGGCGCGAAATTGACGTTGGTGCCCGCCGGGCGCATGTCCTGCAGGAACGAGTCCTTGTCGGCGCTCAGTTCCAGGCTCAAGGCTGCCTTGCGCTTGCCTTCATTGCGCACCACCAGGCCTTCGAGCTTCTCGCGCAGGAACACCGTCGGCACTTTCAGGTGCAGCAGTTCGTCGGTGTCCGGGGTGTGCATCAGCAGGTGAATCCACTCGTACTGCCCAACCGCCAGGCGCGACACCGGGATGTCGAACCACCAGATGTTGCGGTTGCGGTTCAGTTCGGTGAAGTGGCAATTGTTGACGCCAAGCACAGCACCGCCGAGTTCCTGATTTCTGCGGGCAATGGCCTGCTTTTTATCGAGTTTCATAACATTCCTACAAAATTGGATCTTCAGCGCCAAGGCCTGAATACGTTGCGCATTCTCGGGGGTTGCCGGGCAAACATAAAGCCCAACCTGCATTGAACGATGAAATGTCACCTGAAAATAAATGAAACTCCCTGCAAACGCCCCCGGTCAACCTTGTGTAACCACTTTTTCTCATTGAGATGTTCACAGGAGAAACACCATGGGCAGCACAAGCGATAAAGTCAAAGGCATGGCCAACGAAGCCGCTGGTAACGTCAAGCAAGGCGTGGGCAAGGCCACCAATAACCCCAACCTGCAAGCCGAAGGCAAGGCTCAGGAACGCAAAGGCGAGGCCCAGCAGGCCGTCGGCAAAGCCAAGGACGCGATCAAGAAAGGTGTCGACAAAGCGTAAGCCTTTCGTGAGCGTAAGAAACGGCCATCCACGGATGGCCGTTTTTGTGTCAGCCTGAACTTGAGGGACGAAATTGTTTCAAAGTCGCAAGGTAGGCTAGTTTGATGAAATGCAAGCGGCCCCTGAGTCGCCACGATCTCAACCCAACCCTTTATGCGGCGAATGGAGACGCGAATGATTTTCCCGGACATGAGAGGCCTGCCCCTGCACCGTGTGATGATGCGCACGGTCACCGAGTTCGTCGACGACGAAATGTCGACTTATGCCTCGGCGCTGGCCTATCAAATGCTGTTTTCGCTGTTTCCGTTCATCCTGTTCCTGATTGCCCTGATCGGCTTCCTGCATCTGCCGGACTTTTTTTCCTGGTTGCGCCTGCAATCGGAACTGGTTTTGCCACCCCAGGCGCTGGAGCAAGTGAACCCGGTGATCGACCAGCTCCAGCAATCCAAGGGTGGCCTGCTGTCGGTGGGTATCGTGATTGCCCTGTGGACCGCGTCGGCCGGTGTGCGCTTGATGATGAGCGCGATGAACGCCGCCTACGATGTGGTTGAAGGCCGACCGGCGTGGAAGCGCTTTCCGCTGTCGATCATCTACACCGTCGGCATCGCCGGGATGCTGCTTATCGCAGCCGCCCTGATGGTGCTGGGGCCGCAGGTGATGAGCTGGATCGCGGCGCAAGTCGGGCTTGAGTATTTCATTGTCACGCTGTGGAGCATCGCGCGCTGGCCGGTGATCGTGATTCTGTTGATGGTCGCCGTGGCACTGATCTACTACGTCATGCCCGACGTCAAACAGGAATTTCGCTTCATCACCCCAGGTTCGGTGCTGTCGGTGGTGGTGTGGATCATCGCGTCCCTGGGCTTCGGTTTGTACGTCAAGGAATTCGCCAACTACAACGCCATGTATGGCAGTATCGGTGCGATCATCGTGCTGTTGCTGTACTTCTACATATCCGCCGCCGTGTTGTTGCTGGGCGCGGAAATGAATGCGGTGATCGAGCACATGTCGCGAGAGGGCAAGGACCCTGGCGAGAAGGTTCCCGGCGAGCATGGTCCCGTCCATGAGGAAAAACACCACGTGTCGGGGCTGGGCCGCGATCATTCAAAACCCAAACCGACCATTGACGAAACCTGACCATGATCCGTGAAATTCTGAAAATGGGCGATGAACGCCTGCTGCGCGTTGCCCCGCATGTGCCGGCCGAGATGTTCGACAGTCCCGAGTTGTGGCAACTGATCGACGACATGTTCCAGACCATGGAAAGCGTCGGCGGGGTCGGGCTGGCCGCCCCGCAGATCGGTGTCGACCTGCAATTGGTGATCTTCGGGTTCGAGCACAGCGAACGTTACCCGGACGCCGAAGCGGTACCGCAGACCATTCTGATCAATCCGCTGATCACGCCGCTGAGCCCGACCCTGGAAGAGGGTTTCGAAGGGTGCCTGTCGGTGCCTGGCCTGCGTGGCGCGGTGGATCGATATCAGCACATCCGCTACGAAGGGTTCGACCCCAAGGGCGAGCCGATCGTGCGCATCGCTTCGGGGTTTCACGCGCGGGTAGTGCAGCATGAGTGCGACCACCTGATCGGTCGGTTGTACCCGTCGCGCATCAGCGATTTCAGCAAGTTCGGGTTTACAGAAGTGATGTTCCCGGACCTTGATCCCAACGCCGACGACTGACCTGTCCTAAGGCGTCAGGCCCATGGCGATCATCGGCTTGCTGCGGGCGTAGCGACTCAGGCGCTCGACCATGGCGTACGGCATCGGCGGATCGAAGGCAAAGCCACGACGTTGATAAAAATCACGCAAGTCCGGATGGCAGAACAGCCATACCGGGCTTTCAATGTGGCGGGTCGCGGCGGCGATCAACGCGCAAGCGACACCTTGTTCGCGACAGGCCGGGTCGACAAACAGCCCGGTCAGCCAATGCCCGCCGGACACCGGTCGCAAACACAGTGCTGCAACGATCTCGTCGCGCCGCGCAACCCACAATTGTGCGTCGCGCGCCGCCTTCATCGACGATTGGTGGGCGCGATAAAATTTGTTCATCAGCGGCCATAAAGGCTCGTCGAGCCGGGTGTACTGGGTGTCGGGCATGGTTTTGGACTGTCGGTGCGCAAAGTCTGAGATTATAAAAGAACACGCCGGCTGCGATAGGTGTATACCTGATCTCACATCCCCAGTCCGTGGAGTACGCATCATGTCCAAAGGTATGGATTCGAAGAAAGCAGCGAAGAAAAAACCGCTGAAAACCGCCATCGAAAAGCGCACGGAAAAGAAAGCCAAGAAGGTGGGCGTGTTCGGTCATTGAGCCCGCGCAGGTGATCGCTCCCATGCAACATGGGAGCGATCCTTATGAAATAATCTGCAAAATCTGCCCATACCCTTCAACCCTGTCTGAGAAAAGTCTGCATGGAGCTAAAGACCAACGCGGCGCTGATCATCATCGACCAGCAGAAAGGCATCCTGCACCCCAAACTCGGTCGGCGGAACAATCCCCAGGCCGAGGAGCGCATCCTCGAACTGCTGGGTCATTGGCGCCGCAGCGCTCGGCCGGTGATCCACGTGCAGCATCTGTCGCGTTCAGAGGATTCAGTATTTTGGCCTGAGCAGTCCGGGGTCGAATTTCAGGAACGATTTCTGCCT
This sequence comes from Pseudomonas sp. NPDC087336, assembly GCF_044744285.1. Lineage (NCBI taxonomy): Bacteria > Pseudomonadati > Pseudomonadota > Gammaproteobacteria > Pseudomonadales > Pseudomonadaceae > Pseudomonas > Pseudomonas sp. NPDC087336. Next base: position 9,039 of record NZ_JBIUYA010000051.1, read on the forward strand.
GTGCCTGGCGAACGACACATTCAAAAACAGGTACCGGACGCGTTTTGTTCGACGGGTCTGGAAGCCGTTTTGCGCGAGGCGGGGATCGAGCAATTGGTCATCGTTGGCGTGGCGACCCACAACTCGGTGGAGTCCACGGCGCGCACGGCAGGCAATCTGGGGTTTGAGACTTGGGTCGTGGAGGATGGCTGCTTTACCTTCGACAAGGCCGACTTTTTCGGCAATGCCCGTTCAGCCGAAGAGGTCCATGGGATGTCGCTGGGGAACTTGCATGGCGAGTACGCCACAGTCGTCAGCAGCGCACATATCCTGGAAACGCTTGAAAGCCTGTAGGAGCCGGCTTGCCGGCGAAGGCGGCCAGCCTGATACACCGCAGCCCCTACAGAGAGATGTTCAGCCGATCAAGCGCCGTGGCACTTCTTGAACTTCTTGCCGTTGCCGCATGGGCAAGGGTCGTTGCGGCCAACGTCTTTCAAGGCGTTGCGCACCGGTTCCTGGTGGGCGTGGCCGCAGTTCGGGCCGTGGACATGGCCATGGTCGTGATCATGCTGGTGATGGTCATGATCGTGGTTGCAGTCTGGGCCATGAACATGGGGTTGCTGGGTCATCGAGGTTGCTCCGGAATTAGATCGGCGGGGATTATCACGCCATTACGCGCCAGGTGCACGTAGTGAGCGATGAATAAACCGGTTTCCATCTCACCTTCCAGACGATAGGGAACGGCCTGCTCGGGGTTTTTCAGCTGTTTGACCAGGTCCTTGACCTTGGGCCAGAGGTTGGTGCGGATCGGCACCTTGTAGAAACGGCTGCTCCTGGGGTTAACGGAGATCCAGTGCTCATGCTCACCTTCGGCCAACAGGATGTCGCCCAGGTGGATGCGATACTCCAGGCCGCGCACGGTCAACTCGCTGTCGCGACGGTTGTCGATGCGAAAGTGCAGGACAAACCGTTGCTCCATCAGCTTGGCCCGCACAACTTCAACCTTGACCAGATGCACCTCGGGGTCTGGTTCATCGGTACTGAACCAGGATGCGCAGCCGCCGAGCCCCAGGCAAAGAGACAGCGTGAGCAGGAAGCGTGCGAGTTGCTGGGTGATCATGGTCGTTTGTCTCCCTTGAACCTGTAGGAGCTGGCTTGCCAGCGAAGTCGCCGTGTCTGACACACCGCGTCGTATGTTTCGCCGGCAAGCCGGCTCCTACAGATCGGGGTCAGCTACCGAAATACCCCGAACAGCACTTCTTGAACTTGTGCCCGCTGGCGCAAGGGCAGGCGTCGTTGCGCCCAATGTCCAGTTGCACCGTAGGGTCGATGAAGTACCAGCGTCCGGCGTTCTGCACGAACGAGGAGCGTTCGCGATGGCTGTGCTCGCCGCTGCCGTCGTGCCAGCGTGCGGTGAACGTGACGAAGGCATGCTCCGGCTGGCCGCCGAGTACTTCGGAACTCTCGACTTCAAGCCCCAGCCAGGTGCTCTGGGCACTCCAGTCGGTGATCGATTGACGATCGAGCCCGCTCTGCTGGGCGGGCAGGGTGGTTGCCACCAGGTAATCGATCAGGCCCAGTACGTAGGCGCTATAGCGCGAGCGCATCAGGGCTTCGGCGCAGGGTGCCGGGTGCCCGGCATGGTAATGGCCGCAGCAGGCATCGAGCAGGGTGCCGCTGCCGCAAGGGCAAATGGATGTACTCATTGCGTTACCACCAGTATTTCCCGAAATTTTCCGGATTGGCCCAGAACCGCGAGTTGAGCCAGTCGGGTACTTGTTTGTAGTCAAGCAGATCATAGGTGAACAGCGTCAGGACCTGTTCGTCACGCTGGAAGCGTTCGCTGGCTTGCAACGCCAGGGAGAAAAAATCCGTTTCCTGCCAGCCGCTCGCTGGCAAGTCGGCCAGCACCGCAATGCGGCTGGCGTTGAGGTTGCGAATGCCACCGAGCAGGTTCAGGCCATCACGCTTGGGCAAGTGCTCGAGGCAGTCGACCACCAGCGCCAGATCAAAGCGGCGCGCCGCCAGCTCGGCGGGCAAAAGCCCGGGCGCCGCATGCGCCACGCTGCTGTCCGGGTGCGCAAGCTTGAAGGCCTCAAGCGCGGGGAACTCGCTGGCGCCAATCAACAACAGGCGCGCAGGGGCATAACGGTCCAGCATCGCTGCCAGCGCCTGCTGCGGCGTGCGTGAAGAAATACCTGCAATCATCGAAGATCCTCAATCAGATTTGCCAAGACTAGCCTGCCCGCTTGTTCGATCCTAGAGCGGCTTTGCCTGAAAAGTGACGATCGCCTGTGAACACGGGACAAAACTGCTATGGCCTATTGCTGGCGGAGATTAAAACTCCGGTCTTTACTCCCTGAATCGGTTCTAAGCCGATCCTTCAGGAGAAAACTAGATGAGCATAGTTCGGACAGCATTACCCCTGGTTCTGCTAACCAGTGTGTTGACTGGTTGTGCAGGTTTGCAGAAAACCGACTGGCCGACCTGTGCCGCGGTCGGTGGTGTCGTAGGTGCGGGTCTCGGCGCGACCGAGAGTTCATCATGGGCCGGTTATGGCGCGTTGGTAGTCGGTGCTACGGCGGCAGCCTATTGCTGGGTTCACGGTGATGGTGACGAAGATGGCGATGGTGTGCTCGATAGCCGCGACAAGTGCCCAGGCACGCCAAGAGGCGTGAAGGTCGATGCCGATGGCTGCCCACCACCAGCGCCTGCTCCAGTGGTTGAAGAGGTCGTGGTGGTCAAGGAAGAAACCATCGTCATCCGCGATGTCAACTTCGAGTTCGACTCGGCCAAGCTGACGGCCGCCGATAAAGACAAGCTCAACACCATTGCCACCCGCCTGAAACAGGAAGCAGCCAGCGCCCGACTGACCGTGACCGGTCACACCGACAGCGTGGGCAGCGACGCCTACAACCAGAAACTGTCGGACCGCCGCGCGCATTCGGTGGTGGAATATCTGATCGAAAGCGGTGTGCCTCGCAGCAGCTTCGTGTCGGTCAGCGGCGCCGGGGAAAGCCAGCCGGTTGCCGACAACAAAACCGCTGACGGCCGCGCGATGAACCGTCGCACGGAAATCAAAATCAACCGCTAGACCCCTCGCATCCACGGCTTGTGCAGTCGTGGATGCGGGTCTTTACTCCTGTGTAACCGGCATCTGCCGGTGACACAGGAGCTTTTAAAAAAATGAGCAATTTCACACGGACCGTCTTGCCGGTTCTCCTGCTTGGCAGCCTGTTGACCGGTTGCGCTACTCACAGTGATGGCACCGCCCCCCTCAATCAACGTACCTGGCCGATCTGCAGCCTCATTGGCGGACTGGTCGGCGGAGGCCTGGGCGCTATTGGAAGTAGCGGTTGGGCGGCCGGTGGAGCGGCGCTCGGGATCTTGAGCGGTGGCTTGATCTGTTATGCCCAGGATGGCGACGAAGACGACGATGGCGTATTTGACCGTCGCGATCGCTGCCCTGACACGCCCGCCAATACCCCTGTCGAACATCATGGCTGCCCGCTGCCGCAATACCCGGCCAGTGTGAAGGCTGAACCTGTGCAAGCCGAAGTCATTACCCTGAGCGATGCCGACGATGTGCTGTTTGCCTTCAATAGCGCTGACCTGACCCCCAGCATGCAAAGCAAGCTGGATTCGGTCATGGGCAAACTGCAGGACCCCAGCGTCGCGAGCATCAAGGTGATCGGCCATACCGACAGCGTCGGATCGGATGAGTACAACCTGGAACTGTCGCAAAAACGTGCCAGCAGTGTCGCCGAATACCTGCTCAGCCAGCACGTTGCACCCGATAAAATCACCAGCGAAGGCAAGGGTGAAAGCGAGCCTGTTGCCGATAATGAAACCGAAGAAGGCCGTGCGGAAAATCGCCGCGTGGAATTGCACATCAATCGCTGAGCCGCGCAATAGAGCCGTCGGGCGATGATTGACGTCGTTCCGTCGGCCATTTGCCGAACTTCATGAAGAATTTGCGCTTGCCCTCTGGCTAATCCCGCGTGGAAGCCGTTACTGTGCAAGCAAATAATAATTCTCATCGGGGGCGGGTATGAAGGTGATATGGGGGCTGGGGAAGCTGTTGACCCTGGTGTTCTGGTTGGTGGTGCTGGTCAATCTGCTCACACCGTTCATCTATCCGCTGCACCCACTGGTCAATCTGGCCGGCTGCCTGCTGGCGGGGCTTCACCTGCTGGAGGCGGTGTTCTGCTACCGCAGCCTCAGGGGCCGTGCCCATCCTTGGCTCGATCGCTTGAAAGTGCTCATTTTCGGCGTATTCCACCTGCAATCCATCCCGGCCCCCACCGCACGTAAGGCTTCCCATGCGTAAACTCTGTCTGCTCGCCGCCCTCATCAGCCCATTGGCGTGTGCCCAGGTGGTGAGTGTCGAAACCAACTCGCTGATGCGCCTGCCCAACACCGCCAGCACCTTGCAACTGGAACGCCTGGAAGTGGCCGATTACGGCACCTTGCTGATTCCTTCGAACGTGACCGAGGTCAGTGTCGGTGAACTGCACTTGGGCCGCGAAGCGCGGATTACCATCGTCCCTGGAGAGCAGGCGCTGGAGTTGAAGGTCAACCGTGCTGACCTGTCCGAGGGCAGCCAGATCACCGCGCGCGGCGCACCGGGGACTTACCAGAAGGCTGCCCGCTCCGGGCGCAACCTGAACTTGCAGATCAAGGCGCTGAAGGCACCGCAACTGCTGGTGGATGCTCGCGGTGGCGCGGGTGCACCAGGTTTTGTCGGCCTCGACGGGGCCAACGGCCAGGCACCGGGTTGCGCCTGGGGCCAGGCGGGTCGTGGTGCCGACGGCAGCGATGGCAGCAATGGCCAGGCCGGTGCGCCTGGCGCGGCGGTCAGGCTGGCCGTGCCGCGTGATTACCCGGCGGACCAGATCAAGGTGCAAGTGGCCGGCGGCGCCGGTGGCGTGGCCGGGCCAGGCGGCAAGCCGGGGGCGGGCGGCAAGGCCAAGGGTTGCCTGGTCTACAAGGCCGATGGCGGCAAGAGTGGCAAGCCTGGGGTAGATGGGCAGCCGGGAGTGGAGGGTGCTGCGGGGTCGGTAACGGTTCAGCGGTTGTAATTCCCCAGACCGATCGTTCCCACGCAGAGCGTGGGAACGATCAAAGCGTCGGCCTGGCCGCCGCAATCGCCACCAACACCAGACCCACAATCAGATTGATCCCCACCAACCGGCGAATCCTCCCCAGCACTGCAGCCCCCGCCGGCCAATCCTGGGCCGTCACCGCAGTGCGCAACTGCGGCAACATCAACGCCTGGATCCGGATGAACAGCGCGGTCATCACCACATACAAACCCATCATCACCTGCACGTAACGCGGTGCGGTTTCAAAACCGCTGTACTGCAAATGAATCATGCCGACGCCACTGATCGGCAACAGCACCACCGCGACCCATACCCAACGAAAAAAACCCTGAAACACTTCTAGCCACAGCTTCAGCCGGGCAGGACCCTCCAGTGCCTTCAAGGCCGCGGGGCGCAAGACCATCCAGGCGAAAAACATGCCGCCGACCCACACCAGTGCGGCGAGGACATGCAGGCTATAAATGAGGCTAAAAGGTGTCATTGGGTTACTCCGTTCTGCGCGGGACTCATTAGCGGGGTATGATAGCGGCCGAATCGAACTACTGAAAATTTATCCAGCATTTTTTGCGCCCGACAATCCATGATCAGCACCGAACTCAAAACCACGATCCAGGGCGCCTATTCGCGTTTTCTCGAAGCCAAGAGCCTCAAGCCGCGCTACGGCCAACGCCTGATGATTGCCGAAATCGCCAAGGTCCTCGGTGACATCGACACCGACGACGAAGGCCGGCGCAGTGGCGACCCCGCGATTGTCGCGGTGGAAGCCGGCACCGGTACCGGCAAGACCGTGGCCTACAGCCTGGCGGCCATCCCCACGGGCAAGGCGGCCGGCAAACGCCTGGTGATCGCCACGGCTACCGTCGCCTTGCAAGAGCAGATCGTCTACAAGGACTTGCCCGACCTGATGCGCAACAGTGGGCTGAATTTCAGTTTTGCGCTGGCCAAGGGACGTGGGCGCTACATGTGCCTGTCCAAGCTCGACATGTTGCTCCAGGAAGGTCACGCACAGACCGCCACCGCCCAGCTGTTCGAAGAAGAAGGCTTCAAGATCGAGGTCGATGAGGCCAGTCAGAAGCTGTTTACCAGCATGATCGAGAAGCTCGCCGGCAATAAGTGGGACGGCGACCGCGACAGTTGGTCCACGGCCCTGGAAGATGCCGACTGGGCGCGCCTGACCACCGATCACAGCCAGTGCACCAACCGCCATTGCCCGAACTTCGGCCAGTGCGCCTTCTACAAGGCCCGTGAGGGCATGGGCAAAGTCGATGTGATCGTCACCAACCACGACATGGTCCTGGCCGATCTGGCCCTGGGTGGTGGTGCCGTGCTGCCCGATCCGCGCGACACCATCTACGTGTTCGACGAAGGCCATCACCTGCCGGACAAGGCCATTGGTCATTTCGCCCATTACACGCGCCTGCGTTCCACTGCCGACTGGCTGGAAACCACCGCCAAGAACCTCACCAAGCTGTTGGCCCAGCATCCCTTGCCGGGTGACCTGGGCAAGCTGATCGAACAAGTGCCGGAGCTGGCGCGGGAGATCAAGACCCAGCAGCAGTTCATGTTCACCGCCTGCGAACAGGCCGCCGATTTCAAACCCGGCGAAGACGTCGAGGGCCGCGAACGTCCGCGTCACCGTTTCGTCGGCGGGGTGATTCCCGAGCACATGCGTGAAATGGGCATCGAACTGAAGAAAGGCTTTGCGCGCCTGACGGACCTGTTTACCCGCCTCACTGAGTTGCTCAAGGAAGGCATGGACGGCGAGGTCAATATCGGGATCGCCAGTAACCAGGCCGAAGAGTGGTATCCGCTGTTCGGCAGCCTGTTGTCCCGCTCTTCGGGCAACTGGGAATTGTGGGTCGCGTTCACCGCCGAAGACCCGGAAGACAACCCGCCCATGGCGCGCTGGCTGACCCTGGCGGAAAGCGGCTCGCTGTTCGATATCGAAGTCAACGCCAGTCCCATCCTGGCGGCGGAAATGCTCCGGCGCAACCTGTGGAACGTGGCCTATGGGGCACTCGTAACCTCCGCGACCCTGACTGCCCTGGGCACCTTCGACCGCTTCCGCATGCGCGCCGGCTTGCCAAAAAAAGCCGTGACCGCCGTGGTGCCGAGCCCGTTCCATCACGCCGACGCCGGTGTGTTGCGGGTGCCGAACCTGAACGCCGATCCGCGGGATGCAGCGGCCCATACCGCGGCGATCATCCGCGATCTGCCGGAACTGGTCGAAGGCTCAAGGGGCACGCTGGTGCTGTTTTCCTCGCGCAAGCAGATGCAGGACGTGTTCGACGGCCTGGACCGCGACTGGCGCAAGCAAGTGTTCATTCAAGGCAACCTGTCGAAACAGGAAACCCTGAACAAACACAAGGCGCGGGTCGATGGCGGTGATTCCAGCGTGCTGTTCGGCCTGGCGAGTTTCGCCGAGGGTGTCGACTTGCCCGGCGCGTACTGCGAGCACGTGGTGATCGCCAAGATTCCGTTCTCGGTACCGGATGACCCGGTCGAAGCGGCGCTGGCCGAATGGATCGAGGCCCGTGGCGGCAATCCGTTCATGGAAATTTCGGTTCCGGATGCCTCGCTGAAACTGGTCCAGGCCTGCGGTCGCCTGCTGCGCACCGAAGAGGACCGCGGCACCATCACCTTGCTCGATCGGCGCCTGGTCACCCAGCGCTATGGCAAGGCGATCCTCAATGCGTTGCCTCCCTTCCGTCGTGAAATTTCCTGATAAACCGGTGGGCAGTTTTGCCCGCCGCGTTGTCTATCTCTCTACCATCGCTTTTCCATTGGCCCGCCCGGGTCGCTAGGGAGAATTCCGTTCTCATGATTCGCTGTTCGCTACCTGCCGTTCTTGCCCTGATGTTCGCAACGCCCTTGCTGGCCGCACCCGCAGGCCAACAGACGCTGTTCAACTTTGTGCGCCCCGCCGACGTGGTCCAGGTGGCGACCCAGGACGCCAGCCTGCCGCAATCCAATGCCGAACAGACGCCTGAAGGCGAAGTGCTGCGTCGGGTGACGTTCAATCCGGTGGCCCGGCCAACCCTGCGCCTGTCCCCGCAGAGCGGGGCGTGGGACTGGTCGCAGTCGGGTGTCATGAGCCTGCGGATCCAGAGCGCGATGAACTGGGCCGTGACCCTGTACGTGACTATCCAGAGCAACGACGGCAAGACCTTGGTCAGTCGCGTCGATCTTCCAGCTGGTCCGGCGCAGACCCTGTTGGTGCCCTTGCAGCCGACTTCGCCGCTCAGCCAGGGCATGAAGGCGGGTCCGCCAATGCCGATGACGGTCGACGGACAGCGCGTTTTGCTCGCCAGCAGCGCCGGTGAGCTGGACCGCAGCCAGGTGGTGTCGGTCAGCTTGTCCATGGATCAGCCGAAAGCCCCCCAGAGCATCCTGCTGGAGCGTTTTGGCGTGCAGGACGGCGAAGGGGTGACCCAAGCAGTCTATGGCACTCTGGTGGACGCTTATGGCCAATCGACCCGGGCCAAATGGCCAGAAAAGGTCAGCAGCGACGAACAACTGAAAAGCGCCGCCGCCAAGGAACAACAGCAGCTGAAAACCTGGTTGATCGCGCGCGAAAAGTCCTCCCTCGACAAGTTCGGCGGCTGGACCACCGGGCCGACGTTCAAGGCCAGCGGTTTTTTCCGCACCGAGAAACGCGACGGCCGCTGGTACCTGGTGACGCCGCAAGGGCATCCGTTCTTCTCGCTGGGGGTCAATGCAGTTACGGCGGACGTCAACCAGACCTATGTCGCCGGTCGTGAATGGATGTTCGAATCCCTGCCCAAGCCTGACGAGCCGCTGGCCAATCACTTCGGTGAAGGCGATAACCGCGGCGGTAACGGTGTCGATCAGGGCCGGGGCTTCAATGCTGGCAAGTGGTACGACTTCTATGGGGCCAACTTGCAGCGCCTGTATGGCGACCCTTGTGCATTGGGTAGCAATACCAAGGCCGGCGTCGCTGAAGCGGCCAAGGCCGACGCGGTAGAGGCAACGACCGAAAAAGCTGCCGAGCCCCCCGTCACGCCCTCAACGGCCGAATCCGGTGTCGCCGAAGCCGCCAAGGCCGGCGCTGTCGATGCGACGGTGGCGAAAGCGGCTGAGCCAACACCTGCCGAGCCGTGCAAAACGACGTTCGATGAGCAACGCTGGACCGGCCACACCCTCGATCGCCTGCAAGCCTGGGGCTTCAACACTCTCGGCAACTGGAGCGCTGAGATCCTGGGTGACGCTGAACGCGTTCCCTACACCTTGCCCCTGTCGATCGTCGGCGATTACGCCAGCATCAGCACCGGCAGCGACTGGTGGGGCGGGATGCCCGACCCGTTCGACCCGCGTTTCGCCATGGCGACCGAGCGCGCGGTGGCCATTGCCGCCCGCGACCACCGCGACGACCCATGGCTGATCGGTTACTTCGCCGACAACGAACTGGCGTGGGCCGGTCCAGGCGATGACCCGAAAGCCCGTTACGCCCTCGCGTACGGCACCTTGAAAATGACCACCGACGTGCCGGCCAAGCGCGCGTTCCTCAAGCAGTTGCGCGACAAGTACCGCAACCAGGCGGGCTTGTCGAAAGCCTGGGGTATTGATCTGCCAGCCTGGGAACTGATGGAAGACCCGGGCTTCGTGCCGCCTCTGCCAAGCGCCGAACACCCGGAAATCGAGGCTGACTTCAAATATTTCCAGAAGGTTTTCGCCGACACTTACTTCAAGACCATTTCCGACTCGCTGAAGTGGCACGCGCCAAACCAGCTGTTGCTCGGCGGCCGGTTTGCCATCAGCACTCCGGAAGCGGTTGAGTCCTGTGCGCAGTACTGCGATGTCCTGAGCTTCAACATGTACACCTTGCAACCACAGGACGGTTACGACTTCGCCCAACTGCGCAGCCTCGACAAACCGGTGTTGATCACCGAGTTCAACTTCGGCTCGACCGATCGCGGCCCGTTCTGGGGCGGCGTGACGCAACTGGCGAAGGAAGAAGACCGTGGCCTGGCCTACGCCAACTTCCTGAAACAGGCGCTGACCGAACCGTCTATTGTCGGGGTGCACTGGTTCCAGTACCTCGACCAACCCGTGACCGGGCGCCTGCTGGATGGCGAAAATGGTCACTTTGGTCTGGTAGGCATTACCGATCTGCCGTTCCAGGGCTTTGTCGACAGCGTGCGCAAGAGCAATCTGGCGGCGCTCGAGCAGTTGGGCAAAGAGGCGCAGAAGGCCGCGGCCGAGGTCGACAAGGTTAACCATGACGCCGAGGGCGGGCGCAAGGCCGAGGCCGGCACAGGCCCGGGGAAGGGCGCTGGTGGGCATTCCGGTAAAGGTCATTGAGTTCTGATCAGTTCTGCCAGTGATTGACCGCCCAGCCCGCACCTGTTCCCAAAACCCTCAAGGGCTGGAACAATGCGGGCCACTTTTACAGAACGTTTGCGGGGAGTTGCGGGTGCAGATTCAGGGTCATTACGAGCTTAAGTTCGAGGCAGTGCGTGAAGCGTTCGCGGCGCTGTTCGACGATCCTCAGGAGCGTGGCGCCGCGTTGTGCATCCAGATCGCCGGCGAAACCGTCGTCGATCTGTGGTCCGGCACCGCCGACAAGGACGGGGCCGAAGCCTGGCACAGCGACACCATCGCCAACCTGTTCTCCTGCACCAAGACTTTCACCGCCGTCACCGCCCTGCAACTGGTGGCCGAAGGCAAGTTGCAACTGGATGCCCCGGTGGCTCGCTACTGGCCTGAATTCGCCGCTGCTGGCAAAGAATCGGTCACCCTGCGCCAGCTGCTTTGCCATCAGGCCGGGCTGCCGGCGTTGCGCGAGCTGTTGGCCCCTGAAGCCCTTTACGACTGGCAAACCATGGTCGAGGCGCTGGCCGCCGAAACGCCCTGGTGGACGCCCGGCGAAGGTCACGGTTATGCGGCGATCACTTATGGCTGGCTGATCGGCGAGCTGCTGCGCCGTGCTGACGGCCGTGGCCCCGGTGAGTCCATCGTGGCGCGGGTTGCCAAGCCCTTGGGCCTGGATTTTCACGTCGGCCTGGCCGATGAAGAGTTTCATCGCGTGGCCCACATTGCCCGCGGCAAGGGCAATGTCGGCGATGCGGCGGCCCAGCGCCTGCTGCAAGTGACCATGCGCGAGCCAACGGCCATGACCACCCGCGCCTTTACCAATCCGCCGTCGGTGCTGACCAGCACCAACAAGCCGGAGTGGCGGCGCATGCAGCAGCCGGCGGCCAATGGCCACGGCAACGCCCGTAGCCTGGCCGGGTTCTACACCGGGTTGCTCGATGGCAGCCTGCTCGAAGGCGAGTTGCTTGACGAACTGACCCGCGAGCACAGCCTCGGCGAGGACAAGACGCTGTTGACCCGGACCCGCTTCGGCCTGGGCTGCATGCTCGATCAACCGGATGTGCCCAATGCCACCTTCGGCTTGGGCGCGCGAGCGTTCGGGCATCCGGGCGCTGGCGGGTCCGTTGGGTTCGCTGACCCCGAGCATGATGTGGCGTTCGGATTTGTGACAAATACCCTGGGGCCGTACGTCTTGATGGATCCGCGCGCACAAAGGCTTGTGCGGGTACTGGCCACTTGTCTGTAAATCACGCTTAAAGGTTCCGGAGCTGGAACCCGACAGCCTTTTCAGTTTCCAAGCGTCTGTTTATGCGGGCCGATCCGGCCTGATCTTATTACTTCATTTTTGTGGATATCCAATGTCAACCAAACCCACCCTCGCCTTGGCACTGTGCTTTGCTATTACCGGTTGCGCACAGACTCCTAAAAGTGATGTAGACGGCGGCAGTTGGTGGCCGTTCGGGTCTTCCGACAAAGTCGCGACCAAGGCACCGGCTCCAACCCCGGCACCGCTGAAACCGGTTACCCCGCCGGTTGCCAAGGCTGAAAGTTCCAGCCCTTGGTACTGGCCGTTCGGCTCCGAGGAAGCGCTCGATAAAAAACCAGAAGTAAAACCTGTGGCCAAGCCGGTCGAAGTGGCCAAGGCTGAGGCCGATGCGGGTGGCAAGTGGTGGTGGCCGTTCGGTGGCAAAGAGCAGAGCACAGCCAAAGCCGTGCCGATGCCGGATCCGAAAGTCACCCAGGCCTGGCTTGATGACTACGAGCCGCGTCTGCGTACAGCGATCAAGGACAGCAACCTGCAACTCGAGCGTCGTGAAAACGTATTGGTGGTCACCGCGCCGGTAGAAGGCTCGTTCAACCCGGACCGCCCGGCCATGCTGCTGCCGGTGGTGCTCGGCCCGTTCACTCGCGTTGCGAAAATCCTTGAAGCCGACCCGAAGACGGCTGTGCTGGTACTCGGCCACAGCGATACCTCGGGCGCCGCGCCCGCCAACGTCAAGTTGAGCCAGGAGCGTGCGCAATCGGTGGCTGCGATCTTCCGTCTCAGCGGTCTGCAGCGTGATCGCCTGATGCTGCGCGGCATGGGTGGCGAAGCCCCGCGTGCCGCCAACGATAGCGTTGAAGGCCGTGCCTTGAACCGTCGAGTGGAGCTGTTGGTCACGCCGCAAAACACCATGGTCGCACTGCTGAGCAAGTACAATATGCCGGCTCCGGCGCCTGTGCGCATGGTCGCGGCCCAGGACATCAAACCGGTGGCCAAGCCTGTGACTCCAGCCCCTGCCGATGCAAAGAAAGCGGCTGCACCGGTCGCGAAAAAAGCACCGGCCAAGAAAGCCGCCAAGGCGCCAGCCAAGAAGGCACCGGCTAAAACCGCGACGCCAGCGAAAAAGACTGCACCGGCCAAAGCTGCTGCCGACGCGACGAAGGTCGCCGCCGATACCACAAAGAAGTGATTCGTTAACCATAAGGAATGCGCCATGACCAAGGCCCTGGCTGATATGCGCCGCGACTACACCCGTGATGGCTTGACCGAGGCGCAAGCGCCGGCCGAGCCGTTTGCGCTGTTCCACCAATGGTTTGCCGACGCGGTGAAAACCGAGCAGGCACCGGTGGAGGCCAATGCCATGACCTTGGCCACTGTTGACCAGGACGGGCGGCCGCATTGCCGCATTCTGCTGCTTAAGGGCCTGGATGCGCAGGGCTTCACCTTCTTCACCAACTATGACAGCGCCAAAGGCCAGCAGCTGGAGGCGAATCCATTCGCCGCGATGACGTTTTTCTGGCCGACGCTGGAGCGTCAGGTGCGCATTGAAGGTCGGGTGGTGAAAGTGACGCCCGAGGAGTCCGACGCGTACTATCAGGTGCGCCCGCTGGGAAGCCGCCTCGGTGCCTGGGCTTCGCCGCAGAGCCGGGTGATAGCCGATCGCAAAGAACTGGAGTCGCTGCTCAAGGATACCGAGCAGCGTTTCAGCGATACCCAGCCTCACTGCCCTGAACACTGGGGCGGTTATCGTCTGCTGCCAGAACGCATCGAATTCTGGCAAGGCCGTCCAAGCCGTCTGCACGACCGCCTCAACTATTGCCTGCAGGGCGCCAGTTGGATTCTTGAACGCCTGGCCCCTTAAGCAGTCTACCGCTCGGGATAACCTGCCGCGGCGGCCTCAAGCCACTGCGGCAGGTCTCGACGCTTGATTTTCTGCGCCTGAGCGCTCGCCAACCGTTCGAGCATGAAGGCTTTCTTCTGCTCGTCCTTGCCGGCCAGCGCCAATGCCAGGTCCCGGTCCATCCAGCGTCGGATACGCACGTACAGCCAGCCATGGAAGTACAGTCCGGCGACGGTAGTGACGACAATGATAAAGTAATCCATGTAAATCCCCGGTCAGTGGCGTAATGCTGTTCACTTTAGCCATCGTGGTTTAATGGGGCACCCAAATGATCGTTCCCACGCTCTGCGTCACTAGTGTCCGGTAAACATGTTTCATAGCTGAAGGCTGCCTTGGGCAGCCTTCAGCTTTTCTCGCTCCTGCC